>NZ_JASATH010000277.1:0-7183 GCF_038440215.1 Inquilinus sp. OTU3971
CCGCCCACTTCGGGCTCGCCCCCGGGGGGGGGCGCCGCCGCCCGGGGGGCCCCCCCACGCCTCAGAACTTGTATGTCAGGTTCACGCGCACGCTGCGGCCCGGCTCGGTGTAGTAGCGCAGCGGCTGCGTCGGATCGTCGGGCACGTTCAGCGCGTCGTAATACTTGCGGTCGAACAGGTTGAACACGCCGGCCTGGATGCGCACGCCGTTCAGCCGCTCCGGCTCCCACCAGCCGGTCAGGTCGACGATGGCGTAGCCGGGCGCCTTGAACTGGGTGTCCTCCTCGACCTTGTCGCGCTTGGTCGCCATGGTCACCGAGGCGTCGGCGCCCCAGCTGGCGGCGTCGTAGCCGAGGCCGAGGATGGCGCGCAGCGGCGGCACCGAGTTCAGATAGACCTTCTCCCCCTCGTCGCGGCCCACCGCCCAGGCCAGCGAGGCCCAGCTGCGCCAGCCGTCGCCGAAGCGCCAATGCGCCGCGGCCTCGATGCCGTAGATCCGCACCCGGGCCCGGTTCTCATAGGCGCTGACGCCGAGCGGATAGGTGCCGGACGGCACGCCGACGCTTTCGGGGTCGACGTCGACGGCGTCGATGAAGTTGCGGTACCAGTTGTCGAACCAGGTGATCGAGCCGCCGAGGTCGTCGTCGCCGAGCCGCGCGCCGATCTCGTAGCCGCTGCTGGTCTCCGGTTTCAGGTCCGGGTTGCCGAGCCGGAGATAGGTGCCCGCGCCGCCATAGTTCAGGTACAGCTGGTCGGCGGTCGGCGCCTTGAAGCCCTTGGCCCATTGGGCATAGAGCGTCACCTCCTCCAGCGCCTGCCACGACACCAGCACCTTGGGCGACAGCGCGCTGTCGGAAGAAGAGGACGGCAGGTCCCCGCCATTGGGTCCGACATTCGCATTGTCGCGATAGGCCGCGGTCTCCTGCGGGTTCAGCTCGTACCAGTCGAAGCGCAGGCCGGGGGTGATCTTGACCCGGCCGTCGAACATGGCGATCTCGTCCTCGGCATAGAGGCCGATGGTGTTGCCCTGCACTTCCGGCATGTCGGCCTGGTTGCTGTGCAGGAAGCTGCACAGCCGCGGACCGAAGATCGCCGGCCGCGTCGTCGGCGTCGCCGGGCAGTTGTCATAGCCGCCGGAATGCTGCTCGACCCCGATATGGTAATACTCGCCGCCGAGGGTCAGGCGGTTCGGCAGCCCGGCCAGGTCGACCGTCCTCTCGGCCTCGCCGTTCAGGCCCCACAGCGTCTCCTCGATCCGATTGCGGCGCTCGTACCGGCCGCTCGGATACCCGTATTGGAACGGGTCGCCGGGGATGATGAAGGCACGGGCATCGACGCTGCGCAGCCCGTCATTGCCGTCGAGCCGCTCGGTCTCCAGCCAGTACAGCGTCAGATGCGCCTGGTCGAGCAGCCCGCCCGATTTCGGTGCCGTGTAGTCGTAGTCGATCGACGCCCGCTTGCGCTCGGTGCGCTCGATGCCGTCGTCATGGCCGATCAGGTAGCTCTCGCCCGGGCCTTGGTCGGTCCGGATGTCGAGATTGTCCTGGCGGCGGAAATACTCGCCGGTGAAGGACAGGCGGTGGCCGCCCTCGAAATGATGCGCCAGCTTCACCAGGATGTTCTGCTGGTCGTAGTCGTCCGGATTCGGCTTGGTCCGGTCGGCGCCGTAGCCGCCGACGTTGCCACGGTTGTCGAGCTCGTGGCCGATGCGGAAGCCGCCCTGCAGCATGAGATAGGTGTCGGTGGCGATGCGGCCGGCGACCGCGGCGCTGCCGCCGACGCTGTCATCGTCGCCCTGATAGCCGAACTTGGCGATGCCGCCATAGTCCTGGCCGTCGACCAGCAGGTCCTCAGGATCGAAGGTGCGGAGCGCCAGCACGCCGCCGAGCGCGCCCGAGCCGTAGCGGCTGGAATCGGCGCCGCGGATGACCTCGACCTTGGACAGGGAGTCGAAGTCGAAGCTGCGCAGCCCGCCCCGGACCTCGCGGGCGCCGTCGTTCAGATAGGGCAGCCGGATGCCGTCGAGCGTGGTCAGCACCCGGTCGCCGTCCAGGCCGCGGATGTTGATGCTGTCATTGGCGCGGTTGAAGTTCACCCCGGCGTCGACGCGGCGGCCGAGATCGGTCCAGCTGCGCACGAAGCGCTGGTCCAGCTCCTCCCGGTCGGTGCTGTCGGTCCAGGCCGGCTGCTCCTCGGCCGCGGCGCCGGTGACCGGGATCGGCGCCAGCTGCAGCGCCGGCTCGGACGGGGCCGGCGCGGTGTCCGGCGCCGACTGCGCAAGGGCGGCCCGGCTGTTCAGAGCCAGGGCGCCCAGACTCAAGGCACCCAGCGCCACGCCCAGGCACAAAGCGCCGCGATACCGACCGACCATGCTGACTTCCCCCACTGCGCGAGAACGAGTCCGGCGGCTGGGGGACGATCCGACCTGGCTGAACCGGGAATGCGACGGCGCGGGCTCTGACTGGCCTCGGCACCGCGCGATCCGGCTGTGAGTTATCCGCAGCGGCGCCGAAACGTCAACAATATTCTGCAAATCATTCTCAATCTCACTTTACTCGGCACGAAACCAGATTCGGAAAGCATCCACGGAACCTTTCGCCGACTTCGGCAAGAGAAGTCATCCACAACATTCTTAAGAAAGCCCAGCGAAGCGACATCTGTCTGCAACAAACCTTGGCTACGGTCCGGCCACATTTGAAACAGCGCCATTACCGGCGTCGCAATCCCAGGGATTCGCGGCGGAGGGTGGCGCTGTCCCTTGTGCATGTCCGGCGCCCACTGCCCCGACGCGACCGGAGCGTCGAGTTTCTCTTCGAGGATCCGAGATGACATCCGAAAGCAGGCGCGACTTCCTGAAGATGGCCGGTGCCGCGGCCGGCGGCGCCGCGGCGCTGTCGATGTTCCCGCCGGTGATCCGCGACGCGCTGGCCATCCCGGCGCACAACGCCACCCGCTCGATCATGGATGTCGAGCATGTGGTGATCCTGATGCAGGAGAACCGGTCCTTCGACAACTACTTCGGGACCTTCCCGGGCGTCCGCGGCTTCGGCGACCGCTTCACCATCCCACTGGCGAACGGGCGCACCGTGTTCCAGCAGTCGAACGGCACCCGGGTGGTGATGCCGTATCACCTGGACGCCAGGAAGGGCAACGCCCAGCGCGTGAGCGGCACGCCGCACAGCTGGGTCGACTCGCAGGACGCCTGGGCGAACGGCCGGATGTCGGAATGGCCGCGCTACAAGCAGAACCAGTCGATGGGTTATTACAAGGAGGCGGAGGTCCCGTTCCAGTTCGCCCTCGCCAACGCCTTCACCCTGTGCGACGCCTATCACTGCTCGCTGCACGGCGGCACCAACCCGAACCGGCTGTTCCACTGGACCGGCACCAACGGCCCGACCGGGGCCGGCGTCGCCGCGGTGGTCAACGAATGGGACGATTTCGGCCCGTCCAGCCTGGGCTACACCTGGACCACCTATCCGGAGCGGCTGCAGAAGGCCGGGGTCAGCTGGAAGGTCTACCAGAACATCCCGGAGAATTTCGGCGACAACCCGCTGGTCGGGTTCAAGCAATACCGCCGCGCCAGCGAGGCGGTCGGCAATGGCCCGGATGGCAGCCCCTATGTCGCCTGGACGCCGGCGCAGGACCGGGCCCAGCCGTTGTACAAGGGCGTCGGCAACACCATGCCGAAGAGCGCCCTGACCACCCCGTCCAGCAACCGGCTGGAGGAATTCCGCGCCGACATCCAGGCGGGCCGGCTGCCGCAGGTGTCCTGGGTGGTGGCGCCGGCGACCTATTCCGAGCATCCCGGCCCGTCCAGCCCGGTGCAGGGCGCCTGGTACATCCAGGAGGTGCTGTCGGCCCTGATCGCCGACCCGGACCTGTGGAGCCGCACCGTCCTGATCGTCAATTTCGACGAGAATGACGGCTTCTTCGACCATGTGCCGTCGCCGGCGGTGCATTCGCTGAACCCCGACGGCAGCCCGGCCGGCGCCTCGACCCTGTCGGACCAGGCGATCGCCTTCGAGCGCTTCAACTACCCGGTGCCGCCCGGCACCAAGGGCCAGCCGAAGCCGGACGGCCGCGTCTTCGGCCCCGGCCCGCGCGTCCCCTGCACCATCGTCTCGCCCTGGAGCCGCGGCGGCTGGGTCAATTCCGAAGTGTTCGACCACACCTCGGTGCTGCGCTTCCTGGAGCGCCGCTTCGAGGTGCAGGAGCCGAACATCCCGCCCTATCGCCGCGCGATCTGCGGCGACCTGACCTCGGCCTTCAACTTCTTCAACCCGAACAGCGAGCGGCCGCCGCGGCTGCCGAGCCAGACCAAGGCCCAGGCCGACGCCATCCGGGCCCAGCAGGAGACGCTGCCGCAGGTGCCGGTGCCGGCCGAGGCCAGCCAGGCCGCGCCGCGCCAGGACCGCGGCATCCGCCCGTCGCGGGCCCTGCCCTATGAGCTGACCGTCAATTCCGAAGCCGACGACAACCGGGTTCGGCTGAGCTTCGTCAACACCGGCAAGGCCGGCGCCGCGTTCCACGTCTACGACCGGCTGCATCTCGACCGGGTGCCGCGGCGCTATTCGGTCGAGGCCGGCAAGTCGCTGGACGGCGAGTGGACCACGTCCCCCGACTTCGGCAAGTACGACCTGTGGGTGCTGGGGCCGAACGGCTTCCACCGGCATTTCACCGGGACCGTCGTCGCCGGCGGCCGCAAGCCCGTGCCGGAGATCGCGGTCAGCTACGACAAGCGCGCCTGCGGCCTGATCGTGCGGCTGAGCAACCGCGGCAGCACCCCCTGCGTGTTCACGCTGAAGGCCAATGCCTACAGCCTGTTCAACTTCCCCTGGCGCCAGCTGGTGGTGCCGCATGGCCAGTCGACCGCCTACCTGCCGCTGCTGCTGTCGGGCAAGTGGTACGACTTCACCGCGCGGATCGAGGGCGACTCCCTGTTCACCCGCCGTTTCGCCGGACGCCTGGAGGATGGCAACCCGAGCGTGTCCGACCCCGCCATGGGCGATTTCGGCCAGGTCTGACGGACAACCCGCGCCGGTCTCCGGCCGGCGCGGGTCCTTCCCCTGTGCTATGCTCGGCGCAACGAACCGACAGGGGGAGGACCATGATGCGCGGCGTTCTGCTCGGCCTTGCGGGCCTGATCGCGCTGGCCGGGCCGGCCTGGGCCGCCGGCGAGTACGGCGTATTTTGCGCCGACGGGCGGATCGAGATCGAGATGCGCACCCTGGAGCAGGAGAAGACCGCGCGCGGCAGCAATGTCTGCCAGTTCGGCGCCTTCGACTACCTCTCGGACGCCCAGAGCTTCGTGGCCAAGAACTTCGGCAGCCAGGGCGCGGCCTGCGCCTGCAAGTGAGACCTACCCCTTGTCGTCATTCCCGCGAAAGCGGGAATCTCTTTCCGTCGAAAGGCATCGAGAGATCCCCGCTTTCGCGGGGATGACGAACTGGTTGTGAAAATCAGACACTCGGTCCCCCTCCGCGACGGGCCTGGGGGCGGGTCCTACGTGTCCGCCTCTCAGCAACGGCGATCGGGAGCGGACGAGTTCGGGCTGATTTAGATCGTTGCGCGTACCCGTAATCCCACGCACCAGCCGTTCCAAGAGCCTTTTGAAAAGCCTCGCGACCTGTGCCGTCGAGCCAGGAACGGAAGGATTGCAGATTCGGATTGATCTCCCGCAGGGCATCGAGGTTCGCTTTCCCCGTAAGTCGTCCCGTATCGAACAGCTCGGTCAGTTTCGCGAGGAAGGGATTGGCTGACAGGACCTCGTCGGAAAAGCGCGCATAGGTTATGGGACGACCCGCGGCCTCGGTAAACAAGGCCTCCAGCTCTCGACCTGTAACGGTGTCGCTTGCGACCTCGATCGTCGCGCCGCCGAAGTGCCCCGAGTCGGCGAAGATCGCCGCGACGAATTTGCCGATATCCTCGACCGCTAGAAGCTGCATCGGCTGGTCTCTCTTGCTGAAGAAATTGAACTGGCCCTGGTCTAGGCCGAAGCCAGGCATCAGCAGCATCTCCATGAAAGCTACCGGCCGGATCACGGTCGTGATGATCGGCAGCGTGCTGATATGGGCCTCGATGCGGGCCTTCGTATCGAAATGTCCCATTCCGGTCGGTTCGTCGCCGACGGCCCCGGAGGAGCTATAGACGAGGTGTTGGACGGCGCTCTCGACGGCGAGATCGGCAATTGCGATTCCGTAGCGCAACTCTTCTTCGTCGGTCAGCCCGAGATCGGGCCCCTGACCCGAACTCGGTTGCACGCTGAAAACGCCGTGGGCGCCCTTCATTCCCTCCCGAATCGATTGGACACAGGCAAAATCGCCCTGCACCAGTTCGACACCGGCGTCGTTCAGCGCGATCGATTTCGCTGACTGAGGATTACGCACCAAAGCACGAACCGGCCAGCCCGCCTTAAGAAGCGCGGAAGCGACCGATCCGCCCTGTTGACCAGTGGCGCCGAATACCAAGATCGGCTGCTTGTTATCGGACATGAAACACCCTCGTGTTTGAACAAGGGTTACTCATATATACCACTGCGGAACAGCCGGAAGACGGCACATTTCTCTACCTCAGGCACAAGGATGGTACGCTTGGACCGAGTGATTCACGGGCGACCCTATGAGGAAACCGGCCAAGGCCTCGTGTTTAGGCCCTGCGCCCCCCACAGCGTCCTCGCTCGCCTTGGCGACAAATGGACCATCCTCGTCATGAGCCATCTCGCGGTGGCGTCCGGACATCGACTCCGCTTCTCGAGTCTCAAGGCCGGTATCGAGGGAATTACTCAGCGCATGCTTACGCTCACGCTACGCAATCTGGAACGTGACGGCCTTCTGGTGCGCCACTACTTCCCGGAAGTGCCGCCGCGCGTCGAGTATGAACTGACCGAAATGGGCGCGAGCATGCTGCCCGCGCTTGAGGGCTTCACTTCCTGGATCAGGGACAATTGGCCCCGTATCGAGCAATGCCGCCATGCCTATGTCGAGGCCCGGCGTTGAAAGGAGCGAGCTTATCCAGGCTCAGTCTGCAGCCACGAGCGAAGGTCCCCCTTCAGGCAACGCTTCGAAAAACTCGAATGGCAACAGCCGGCCGGAAACGGCTGTTCGAGGAGAGGGCTAACCCGGATATCTCACCGCGAGGCGAGGCAGTGCGTCGGTCGGGCTGAAGGCGGAGGCATTTCCGCGCG
>NZ_JASATH010000278.1:0-7135 GCF_038440215.1 Inquilinus sp. OTU3971
CACTAACGCAGATCTCATGCCATGGGGATGGATGGCGCGGAGGAGGGAAAGTGAAGACGATTCTTCTCGGTGCGGCGGCGCTGGCTGGCCGGCGCCGCGCCGGCATCGGCCGCGGACCCGAGCGTGACCTCCGGTCTTCAGCTGAAGATCAGCGGCTTCATCGGCTGGCAGTCCACGCTGGTGCTCAGCGACAGCCAGCACGACGACTTCGACCGCGACTATGACTTCCAGACCAATGCTCGCTTGATCTTCGACGTCAAGAACGTCACCGATACCGGCCTCGAATACGGCGGCCGCATCCGTTTCGATTCGGTCAACCGCCGTGACGACGTCAACATCACCCGCCTCTACACCTATCTGAAGGGCGGCTTCGGCACCCTGACCTTCGGCGACGCGCCGACCGTCGCCGACGACATCGGCTATGTCTATGTCCATGACGAGCTGGTCGGCGACATGGGCGCCGGCGCCATGAATTTCGGCGAGCTGCTGGACGGCGACTTCCCGGTGGGCGGCGGCAATTTCTACTCGATCAACGCGACCTATCTTGCCGGCCTGACCAACCAGGACACCCGGATCAAATACACCTCGCCGACCTTCGACGGATTCAGCTTCGCCGTCGACTTCACGCCCGTTGTCGGCGGCGCGGACCATGCCGGGAACGGTGGCCGCAACGACCTGTTCGACGACGACGAGACCTATTACGAGAACGTCGTCACCGGGGGCGTCAACTACGAGGACACGTTTGGCGACTGGTCGGTCCGCGGGGCGGCCACGGCGGCCTACGGCGCCGGCATCCAGACATCGGCGTCCGGCGCCAACCCGGGCGGCCACGACCTCGAGGTCTACACGCTCGGCGGCCAGGTCGGCTACCAGGGCATCTGGGCCAGCGTGAACTGGACCCACAACGAGCAGCTCGCGGCCTCGGACAAGCCGGTCGACACCATCATCGGCGACGTCAGCTATCGGTGGGGGGACTATCTGGCGTCGCTGTCCTACGCCTACACCTGGGCCGAGAAGAACAACGGCCTGGAGTCCGAATACACCAGCGGCGAGGACCTGAAGGACAACCACATCGTCGGCGCTAACGTGACCTACACGCTGGCTCCCGGCCTCAACACCTATGCCCAGGTCATCTACGAGAAGCAGAACTTCCGACAGGGCGCGGATTTCGAGAACGCCAACCTGATCACCGGCATCATCCTCGGCTTCTGACCCCGGCGTCAGGTCGCGAGCGGAACGTGCGGCGCAGCCGTCCGCGGCAGCAGGCCGGTCAGGCGCGGGTCGGGCTTGCGCACCACCCGCTGGGCATAGGGCACGAAACCGGCGCGCTGGTAGTGGGCCAGGGCCTTCGGATGATCCAGGGTGCAGGTGTCGACCGTCATCCGCCGGATCGGCCGCGCCCAGGCCAGGTCGATCAGCGACCACAGCAGGAACGGCCCCAGCCGGCGGCCGATGAATTCGGGGATCAGCCCGAAATAGGCGAGGTCGGTGGCGTCGCCGTCGGCCTGGAACAGCTCGCCGAAACCGGCCGGCACGCCGTCGATATAGAGCACGTACATGCCGGTGCGCTCGTCGTTCAGCCGCTCGGCCAGCCGGTCGTCATCCCATTCCCGCCGGTCGGTCCACAGCCAGTTGGCCCCGACCGTGTCGTAGAGATAGCGGTAGAAGGACACGGTCGCCGGCTCGGCCCGCATCAACAGGTGCCGGGCCAGAGGCGGGGGTGGGGGCGTGCGCGCCGGCCTGGCCGTCATCTCCAGCTGGGTGACGGTGACCGTCAGCTCCGGCACGGCCTTGGCGTTCACGACCGCCTCCGGGCAGGGCCGGTCTCGACCGGCGTGTCCCCCGGCATGCCCCATTCGGCCCAGGATCCGTCATACACCGCCGCATCCTCCCGCCCGATCCGGTGCAGGCCCAAGGCCAGGACGCAGGCGGTGATGCCGCTGCCGCAGCTCGTGGTCACCGGACCGCTCTCCGGCAGGCCGGCGGCGGCGAAGCGCGCAGCGATTGCGTCCGGCGGCAGCAGGGTCCTGGTCGCCGGGTCCAGCAGCTCGCCGAAGGGCAGGTTGAGTGCGCCCGGGATGTGGCCGCCGCGCAGGCCCGGCCGCGGCTCCGGCGCCGTGCCCTCGAAGCGCTCGCGCGCCCGGGCGTCGATCACGGTGCCCACCGTGCCGGCCAGGACCTCCGCCTTGCTGCGCACCAGCGCTGGCCGCGGATGCGGGGTGAAGCGCGCCGGGGCGGGTGTCGGCACGCCGCTCTCCAGCGGCCGGCCTTCGGCCTTCCAGGCCGGCAGCCCGCCATCCAGCACCGCCACGCCGTCATGGCCGAAGGCGCGCAGCATCCACCAGGCGCGGGCCGCGCTCATCAGCCCGTGCACGTCGTAGCAGACGACGAAGCTGTCATTGCCGATGCCCAGCGCCGCCATCCGCTCGGCGAACAGCCCGGGCGGCGGCAGCATGTGCGGCAGCCCGCCCGGCGCCTTGCTCTCCGGCGCCGCGATGTCGTCGACGTCGAAGAACACCGCGCCCGGGATGTGGGCCTCGGTGAACTCCGCCGCGGCGTCGCGGTTGGTGCCCGGCAGATGGTAGGTGGCGTCGACGATGCGGACATCCGGATCGTCGAGATGGTCGGCCAGCCAGGAGGTCGAGACGATGGTGTTCATGCTTCGCCTGCGAAGGTGATGACGACCCGGCGGTTCTGCTTGCCCTTGTTCTCGATCTTGGCGATCGCCAGGGGGCCGATCTCCGCCGTGTTGCGGACATGGGTGCCGCCGCAGGGCTGCAGGTCGATCGGGGTGGCGGCGTCGCCGATCCGCACCAGCCGCACCCGGCCGAGGCCGCTCGGCGGCTTGACCGACATGGTCCGCACCAACTCGGGCCGCGCCGCCATCTCCTCGTCGGTGATCCACTCGGTCCCGATCGGCAGGGCGGCCGCGACCAGCTCGTTCAGCCGGGCGGTGATCGCCGCGGCATCCAGGGCGTCGCCCGGCAGGTTGAAGTCGAGGCGGCTGCGCTCGGCGCCGATCTGGCCGCCGGTGACGTCGCCGGGCACGGCGACGCACAGCAGATGCAGGGCGGTGTGCATCCGCATGTGGCGGTAGCGCCGCTCCCAGTCCAGCGCCAGCTCGACCGGCGTGCCGGGGGCGGGCAGGGCGGCGCCGTCAGCCGCGACATGGCGGATCTCGTCAGGGGTCGCGCCCTTGCGGGTCTCGGCCACCGCGATCTCGCCGCCGGCCCAGCGGATCGCGCCGGTGTCGCCCGGCTGGCCGCCGGCGGTGGCGTAGAACAGGGTCCGGTCCAGGACGATGCCCTCCGGCGCCGCGTCGACCACGGTGGCCGTCGTCTCGCGGGCATAGGCGTCGTCGCGGAACAGCAGGTCGGTCATGCGCTGGTCCCCAGCCAGTCGGGTTCCGGCAATCCCTTCTCGCGCAGGAATTGCGGGTTGTAGAGCTTGGACTGATAGCGGCTGCCGTGATCGGCCAGGATGGTGACGATGGTGTGGCCCGGCCCCATCCGGCGCGCCATCTTCACTGCGCCGGCCAGGTTGATGCCGGTCGACCCGCCCAGCAGCAGCCCTTCGTCCCGGGCCAGTCCGAACAGGATCCGAAGTGCTTCCTCGTCGGTCGCCTGCTGCGCCCAGTCGAGCGGCATGCCCTCGAGATTCTTGGTCACCCGGCCCTGGCCAATGCCCTCAGTGATCGAGCTGCCTTCGGCCTTCAGCTCGCCATGCTCGTACCAGTTGTACAGCGCCGCCCCCAGCGGGTCGGTCAGGGCGATCCGCACCTTCGGGTCGCGCTCCTTCAGCGCCAGGGCGACGCCGGCCAGCGTGCCGCCGGTGCCGACGGCGCAGGTGAAGCCGTCGACCTTGCCGCCGGTCTGCTCCCAGATCTCCGGCCCGGTGGTGTGGTAATGGCCGTCGCGGTTGGCGACGTTGTCGAACTGGTTGGCCCAGATCGCGCCGTTCGGCTCGGTCTGGGCCAGCTCGGCGGCCAGGCGCTCGGAATAGCGGACATAGTTGTTCGGGTCCTTGTAGGGCACCGCGTCGACCTCGACCAGCCGGGCGCCGGCCAGGCGGATCGCGTCCTTCTTCTCCTGGCTCTGGGTCCGCGGCAGCACGATGACGCTGCGGTAGCCCAGCGCCCGGCCGACCAGCGCCAGGCCGATGCCGGTGTTGCCGGCCGTGCCCTCGACGATGGTGCCGCCGGGCCGCAGCGTGCCGCGCGCCTCGGCGTCGCGGATGATCGCCAGCGCCGCCCGGTCCTTGACCGAGCCGCCGGGGTTCAGGAACTCCGCCTTGCCCAGGATCTCGCAGCCCGTCTCCTCCGACAGGCGGGCAAGGCGGATCAGCGGCGTGTTGCCGATCGCGCCGACGAAGCCGTCGACGATCTGGCGGGAAGGCGTGTCGCTCATGCTCGGTCCCAATTCTCGGCTCGGGGCGTCCCCATCGACCTTAGAGGGCGCTATTCGTGGCTTCAAGCGGTGCCCAGCGGCGGCGCAATGACTCGCGGTTCAGCGCGAACCATTGCAGCGCGATCAGGGTGATGGCGTTCTGGATCCGGCCCTCCGCCAGCAGCGCCAGGGCCTCGTCCGCCGCCATCGGCAGGATGCGGATGTCCTCCTGCTCGGTTGCCAGCCCGTGCAGGCTGCGCTCGGCCGGCGCCGCGATCCGGCCGCAGAACAGGCTGACCCATTCGTTGAAGCCGCCGGGGCTGGTGGCGAACTCGCCGACCGGCAGCAGCTCGGCGACGGCGAGGCCGGTCTCCTCCTGCGTCTCGCGGGCGGCGGAATGCTCGGGCGACTCGCCGGCGTCGATCAGCCCGGCCGGAATCTCGACCATCCAGGCCGGCCGGTCGGCGATCCAGGCGCCCAGCCGGAACTGCTCCACCAGCACCACCCGGTCGGCGACCGGGTCGTAGGGCAGCAGGGCGACGGCCGGCCGGCGCAGCACCAGCTCGCGCGTCAGCGGGTCGGTCCAGCCGCCGTCGAAGCGGCGGTGGCGCAGCTGCAGCCGGTCCAGCCGGAAGAAGCCGGCATACTCCGTCTGCCGCTCGATCAGTTCGACGTCGGCGTCATTGTCGAAGGCCACTCTCATACACTCCATACGGGCTCGGCCGACGATAGCGGCGCCGTTGCGCGGACGCCACGACGCTCCACGCCGCGGGCTCGGGATTAAGGTTTGACGCCGCGGCGGAACGATCGCGATACTTCCAATCGGACCCCGGCGGGCTGCGATGTCGCGGACGAACGCTTCGCCGTCGCCAGGGGAAACAACGGGATCGCCCACGGGCCGTCTAATGGCCTTGTTGCGGGCCGAGGCTTCAGAAACGCAAGAAAGCGTCGCCCCACAGGGTGGTTCCAAGCGTCTCGACAGGGAGAGCCTGATGGACATCAAGGATCTGGGTAAGGTTCACGTCGCGATTCCGAAGCTGGCCGAGGATCTGCGCGACGGGAGGCTCGACCGGCGCGAGTTCCTGCGCACCTCGGTGCTGCTCGGCCTGGCGATCCCGACCGCCTATTCCGTGGCTTCGGTGCTGACCGGCGAGCCGATCATGCCGCAGGCGGTGGCGCAGGAGACGCCGCGCAAGGGCGGCACGCTGCGGATGGGCATGTTCGTGATGGATGCCAGCGACCCGGCGATCTACGACTGGTCGGAGAAGGGTAATTCCGCGCGGCAGCTGATCGAGCCGCTGGTGCGGATCGGCACCGACAACCTCTCGCACCCGCACCTCGCCGAGAAATGGACGGCGAATGACGACGTCACGGTGTGGACGCTGTCGCTGCGCAAGGGCGTGAAGTGGAGCAACGGCGACGACTTCAACGCCGACGACGTGATCAAGACCTTCGAGCGCTGGCTCGACAGCAAGACCGGCTCCTCCAACCAGGGCCGCTTCAATGGCCTGACGGTGAAAGAGGGTGAGACCGTCAAGATGGCGCCGAACGCGCTGGAGCGGGTGGACGACCACACGGTGCGGTTCAACTTCGCCAGCGCCATGCTTTCCTTCCCCGAGAGCCTCGGCGACTATCCGGCGCTGATCACCCATCGCGACTTCGCCACCAAGCACGAAGCCAACCTGATCAAGAACCCGATCGGCACCGGCCCCTTCACCCTGAAGGAATACGTGGTCGGCCAGCGCGCGGTGTACACCAAGAAGGCCGATTACTGGGGCGGCGAGCCTTATGTCGACGAGCTGCAGTTCATCGACCTCGGCGCCGACCCGGCGGCAGAGCTGGCGGCCCTATCCTCCGGCCAGGTCGACCTCCTGTACAAGCTCGACCCCAACCTGCTGCCCGGCTACCAGGCCAACCCGCAGTTCAAGGTCTATGAGAAGGAGACGGCGATTACCGGCGTCGCCCGCATGCGGGTGACCGAGAAGCCGTTCGACGACAAGCGGGTGCGCCAGGCGATCCAGGCCTGCGTCGATCACGACAAGCTGACGCAGCTGGCCTATCAAGGGCTGGGCACGCCGGGCGAGGACTTCCACGTCGCACCGATCCATCCCGAATACACCAAGCTCGGGGCGATCCCACAGGACTACGAGAGAGCCAAGAAGCTGCTGGCCGATGCCGGCCATCCGAACGGCCTCGACATCGAGATCAACTGCGTCGACGACCCGAAATGGGAAGGCCAGATCGGCGTGGTGCTGTCCGAGATGGTGAAGCCGGCCGGCATCAACCTGAAGGTCAACATCCTGCCCGGCGGCACCTATTGGGACCGCTGGACCTCCTGGCCGTTCAGCGTGACGCAGTGGACCACCCGGCCGCTCGGCGTCCAGGTCCTCGCCCTGGCCTACCGCACCGGCGTGTCCTGGAACGAGACCGGCTACGCCAACCCGGAATTCGACAAGCTGCTCGACCAGGCGCAGGCCACGGTCGACGTGGCGAAGCGCAAGGAGCTGGTGAAGAAGATCGAGCAGATCGTCCAGGAAGACGCCATCACCATCATCCCGTTCTGGTCGAAGATCTACACCGCCAGCACGGACAAGGTGCAGGGCTTCGCCTACCACTTCGCCCGCGAGATGTATCTCGACAAGGTGTGGCTGTCGGCGTGACGACTTCACTCCAGGATAAGCGCGTGACTCGTGCCGGGGCTTTCAAACGGACACCGGCCAAGCCTTATGAGTCCCCCCTCCCCTTGCGGG
>NZ_JASATH010000279.1:0-7107 GCF_038440215.1 Inquilinus sp. OTU3971
CCCCCCCCCCCCCCCCCCCCCCCCCCCGGGGGGGGGGGGCACGAAAAGGGAAGCGGGGAGTGAGGTGGACGACACCACCCCTCAGTCCAGCGCGTCGATCATCGGCTGGGTGATCAGGACGATGCCGGTCTCGGTGCGGTAAAAGCGCTTGGCGTCGAGCTCGGGATCCTCGCCGACCACCAGCCCTTCCGGGATCTTCACGCCATGGTCCAGCACCACCCGGTTCAGCCGGGCGTGGCGGCCGATGTCGCATTCCGGCAGCACCACCGCCTCGTGCAGCCGGGCGAAGGAGTTGACCCGGACCTTGGAGAACAGCACCGACTGACGGACGGTGGAGCCGGAGACGATGCAGCCGCCGGACACCGTGCTGTTCACCGCCTTGCCGACCCGGGCCCCGTCCTCGAACACGAACTTCGCCGGCGGCAGCTGCTCCTGATAGGTGTGGATCGGCCAGTCGCGGTCGTAGAGGTCCAGCGCCGGGGTCACCGTCGTCAGGTCCATATTGGCTTCCCAATAGGCGTCGATGGTGCCGACGTCGCGCCAGTAGGGCTCGACATAGCTCGGATTCGGGATCGCGCTTTCGGAGAAGCGGTGGGCGCGGACATGGCCGCTCTCGACCAGGAACGGCACGATGTTCTTGCCGAAATCATGCTCCGAGGTCGGGTCGGCGGCGTCGCGGCGCAGCTGCTCGGCCAGGAAGCGCATGCTGAACACGTAGATGCCCATGCTGGCCAGGGCGATGTCGGGGCGGCCGGGCATCGGCGGCGGGTCGGCCGGCTTCTCCAGGAAGCTGGTGACGCGCCACTGGTCGTTGACATGCATCACGCCGAAGGCCGTCGCCTCCATGCGCGGCACCTCGACGCAGCCGACGGTAATGTCGGCGCCGCTGCGGACGTGATCCTCGATCATCGCCGCATAGTCCATCTTGTAGACGTGGTCGCCGGCCAGGATCAGGACGTGGTCCGGGCCCTCGGCCTCGAAGATGTCGAGGTTCTGCCAGACCGCGTCGGCGGTGCCGCGGTACCACATCGCCTCGTCCACCCGCTGCTGCGCCGGCAGCAAGTCGACGAACTCGTGCATCTCGGCGCGCAGATAGCCCCAGCCGCGCTGCAGGTGGCGCAGCAGGCTGTGCGACTTGTACTGGGTCAGCACATAGATGCGGCGGATGCCGGAGTTGATGCAGTTCGACAGGGCGAAGTCGATGATCCGGAACTTGCCGCCGAAATAGACCGCGGGCTTGGCCCTGCGGTCGGTCAGCTGCTTCAGCCGGCTGCCCCTGCCGCCGGCGAGGACCAGGGCGATGGTGCGCTTGGGAAGCTGGCGGATCGGGCCGTCGTCACGCATCCAGGGGGTCCTCCCGGCTTCGGCTGTTTCCGGGAGAGTAACATCAGGTTTCGCGATCCGGCACACTCCGTTTGAGGCAAATTTTGGCCGTTTGAGGCAAATCTTGTTTGTTTCCGTCGGGGCGTCAGCCGGCCGGGAATTGCGGCGCGTAGACCGCCAGCAGCAGCGACAGGGTCAGCACCGACACCACGGTCGAGACCAGGATCACCGCCGAGGTGCGCTCGACATAGACGCCGTAGCGCTGGGCGACGACGAAGGTCAGCGCCCCGGTCGGCAGCGCCGCCAGGATCACGGCGCTGGCGGTCCAGAACGGGTCCATCGGGAAGATGGTCGCGGCCAGGCCCCAGGTGATCAGCGGCTGCCACACCAGCTTGAGCACCGAGATCCAGCCGACCTCGCGCAGGCCGCTGCGCAGCGTCTGGCTGGCCATGAACAGGCCGATGGCGAAGAGGGCGCAGGGGCTGGCGGCGGCGCCGAGCAGCGACAGCAGCGTCGCCAGCGGCGTCGGCACGGCGAGGCCGGACCAGGACCACAGCACCCCGAGCACCGGTGCCGCCACCAGCGGGTTCTTCAAGAGCGCCAAGGCCACATCGCGCAGCGCCGCGAGGATGCCGCGGCCGCGGCTGCCGGTCAGCTCAAGCGCCACCACGGCGAGGCCGACGCAGGCGACGCTCATGATCACGGTCGCCAGCGACGCCGGCGGCAGGCCGCGGGCCGGGCCGAAGGCGGCGGCGAACAGCGGGATGCCCATGTAGCCGGTGTTGGAGAAGCCGGCATTCATGCCCTGCATCGTCGCCTCGCCGGCATCGGCGCGGTGGATCAGGGCCCCGAGGATCGAGCCCAGCAGCCAGACCGCCAGGACGCCGCCGAGGAAGGCGCCGATGAAGTTGAGGTTGAGGATGCCGGCCACCGGGGTACGGGCCATGGCCAGGAACAGCAGCGCCGGCAGCGCGATCCAGTAGACGAAGCCGTTCAGCGCCTCCGACTGGGCCCGGCCGAGCAGCCGGATGCGACCGGCGAAGACGCCGAGGAAGATCACGCCGAAGACCGGCAACGCCACGTTGATCACCGCCTGCATGGCGCCCCTCATGCCATGCCGGGCCGAGGCGGGGAAGCGCGGCGGGGGAAGGCTGGGTTGCAAAGGCTGCTCTGCCGCGTCAGCCGGCTGGTCGCCTTGACGCCCCGCGGCGTTCCGCGCCATATCCGGGACGATCCTTCCCGCGACTCGCAGGCCAGCGGAGACTGCCATGACGACCGACGCCCACGGCGCCCTGATCTACACCATGGTGCTCGCCTCCGTGGCCGACAAGAACATGACCGATGCGGAGGTCGAGACGCTGTCGGAGATGGTGCGGTTCCTGCCGGTGTTCCGCGGCTTCGACATCGACCGCATCCCCGACCTGACCCGCGACTGCATCGACCTGCTGCAGCAGGATGACGGCATCGATCGCGCCCTCGACATCATCGCCGAGACGCTGCCGGACCATCTGCGCGAGACCGCCTATGCCATCGCCTGCGATTCGATCGCGGCGGACGGCAGGGCCAGCCAGCCGGAGCTGCGCCTGCTGGAGCTGATGCGCGACAAGTTCGAGGTCGACCGGCTGGTCGCGTCGGCGATCGAGCGGGGGTCGCGCGCCCGGCACCGCACTTTGTAGGGGCGAGCGGCCGGGGATTGCCGGCCAAGACCAAGAAGGGGGAGGCCATGCAGGGAACCAGGATCGCCGGGGCGCGGCTGTGGCTCGCTGCCGCCCTGCTGGCCGCCGGCGGCTACGATCCAGGTCGGCGGCGTGACCCTGACCGCCTGCCAGCCCGATTTCAGCGGCTTCTGCGGCACGATCAGCCGGCCCCTCGACCCCGCCGGCAAGCTGCCCGGCACGGTGGCGGTCGGCTTCGAGCTCTACCCGCATCGCGACGCCGGCCAGCCGGCCGAGGGCGTGGTCCTGGCCCAGGAGGGCGGGCCCGGCTATTCCTCGACCGGCACGCGCGAGGGCTATCTGCGGCTGTTCGAGCCGCTGCGTGGCCGGCGCGACGTGCTGCTGGTCGACAAGCGCGGCACCGGCCTGTCCGACCCGATCCAATGCCAGGCGCTGCAGGAGGCCGGCGAGTTCGTGCCGGCCGCGATCGCCGCCTGTGCCAAGCAGCTGGGCCCGGCCGCCTGGATGTACGGCACCGCCGCGGCCGCCGACGACGTGGCCGCCGTGCTGGACGCGCTGCAGATCGGCGAGGTCGACTATTACGGCGACAGCTACGGCACCTGGTTCGGCCAGGTCTTCGCCCAGCGCCACCCGGACCGACTGCGCACCATCGTGCTGGACAGCGCCTATCCGACCCTCGGCCTGTCGCCCTGGTTCGAGACCGAATGGGCCACCGCGCGCGACGGCTTCGAGCAGGTGTGCCGGCGCTCGCCGAGCTGCCGGGCGCTGGGCGGCCGCTCGCTCGACCGGATCGAGGCGCTGGCGGCGGCGCTGCGGGCCAAGCCGGGCAAGGCCGAGGGGCCGGACGGCGACGGCAACACCATCGGCATCGCGGTCGACGCCCCGACCCTGTACCTGACCATGAACAGCGCCGGCGGCAGCCCGACCTTCTACCGCGACCTGGACGCCGCGGCCCGCGCCTATCTGGACGCGCAGGACCCGGCGCCGCTGCACCGGCTGATGGCCGAGGCGGCGTCCTGGAACACGCCGGGCAGCGATCCCACCGCCTTCTCCACCGCGCTCTATGTCGCCGTGGTCTGCAGCGACTATCCGCGGCTGTTCCGCGCCGACGCGTCGCGAGCCGAGCGGCGGCGCCAGCTGATGCGCGCCACGGCGCAGAAGCAGGCGACCGACCGCGAGGTCTACGCCCCCTTCACCATCGCCGAGGTCGACACCTCGCCGCACAAATGGGAGCGGCGCGATTTGTGCCTGGACTGGCCGGCCCCACCGAAGGGCGTGGTCCCCGGCACCGCGGCGGACCCGAAGGTGCCCTTTCCGAACGTGCCGACGCTGGTGCTGTCGGGCGACATCGACAGCGTCACCTCGCCGCTCGAGGGGCTGGAGACGGCGCGGCTGTTCCCGGACGCGACCTATGTGCCGGTGCGCAACCTGACCCACATCACCGCGATCACCGACCAGGCGATCTTCGTGCCGCCAAAGGGCGCCGACGCCACCGGCTGCGTCGCCCCGATCGTGCTGAACTTCGTGCGCTCGGGCGGCGATGCCGGCGACACCTCCTGCACCCAGCGGATCCGGCCGATCCGCACCGTGCCGGCCTTCGCGGTCCAGGCGGCCGATGTGGCGCCGGCCGCGGCCGATGCCGGCAACGCCGGAACCGAGGCCGATCTGCGCCTGGCCGCGGCCGCGGCGGAGACGGCGGGCGACGTGCTGGCGCGCTATTTCGTCAACAGCGGCGGCAGCGGCGTCGGGCTGCGCGGCGGCAGCTTCACCTTCGAGGCCTTCGACGCCGGCTATGCCTTCACCCTGGACCAAATCCGCTGGGCCGAGGATCTGGCCGTGTCCGGCACGATCCGCTGGGACCAGTCGACCGGCGACGTCACCGCCGACCTCACCCTGGCGGGCGCGGCGACGGGCACGCTGGCCTTGGCCTGGAACGACCGCGACACGGATGCCGTCGCCCGCATCACCGGCACGATCGACGGGCGCGCGGTGACGGCGGAAAGGATCGCACCGTAAGGCAGTCCGCCGCCCTTCCTTTTATTCTCCCCCACCCCCGCGGGAGGGGGTTGGGGAGGGGTTTTCTCGGTTCCACCCGCCTGGACTGTCGAAAGCCAACGCGGACGGCGAGTTCGACCCTCTGCCCATTCGCGCGCGGACGCGCGCAGACCCCTCCCACTTCCCCCTCCCGCAAGGGGAGGGGGAGAGCAGAAGGCATGGCCGGCTTAGGCTGCGGGGCCTCAGAAATACTTGGCCAGATTCCCCCGGATCCGGTCCAGCACCGGCCGCTCGCGGTCGGGCAGCTCGAAGCGGCGGCCGGTGATGGTCTCGAAGGCGCGGACATAGACCTGGGCGGTGGCCCGGATCACCTCGGCCGGGATCTCCGGGATCGGGTCCTTGTACGGGTCGCAGCGCGCCGCCACCCAGCTGCGCACGAAATCCTTGTCGAAGCTCTCCGGCCGCTCGCCGCTGGCGAAGCGCTCCTCGTAGCTGTTCGCGAGCCAGTAGCGGCTGCTGTCCGGGGTGTGGATCTCGTCGGCCAGGACGATGCGGCCCTCGGCATCTGTGCCGAACTCGTATTTGGTGTCCACCAGGATCAGCCCGTGCCTGGCGGCGATCTCCTGCCCGCGGGCGAACAGCGCGAAGGCGTAATCGCTGAGCTGCTGCCACTGCGCCGCGGTCAGCAGGCCCTGGGAGACGATCTGGTCCGGCGTCAGCGGCTCGTCATGGCCGCCGTCGAAGGCCTTGCTGGTCGGGGTGATGATCGGCTGCGGCAGCTTCTGGTTGTCGCGCAGCCCGTCGGGCAGGCGGATTCCGTACATGTGGCGCTGGCCGGCCTTGTACAGGGTCAGGACCGAGGTGCCGGTGGTGCCGGCCAGATAGTCGCGGACCACGATCTCGACCGGCAGGATGTCGAGCCTTCGGCCGACCACGACGTTCGGGTCGGGGTAGTCGAGCACATGGTTCGGGCAGATGTCGCGCGTCTGCTCGAACCAGAAGCGCGCGGTCTGGGTCAGCACCTGGCCCTTCAGCGGGATCGAGGCCAGGATCCGGTCGAAGGCGCTGATCCGGTCGGTGGCGATGATGATCCGCCGCCCGTCCGGCAGGTCGTAATTGTCGCGCACCTTGCCGCGGTAATGCGCCGGCAGCTCCGGGATCGTCGCGTCGTCGAGCACCGGATAGGGGCGATCGTCCAGGGCCGTGAAATCCATTGCTCTCGTCCTTCGGGAATGCGCTTGGATCTTTAGCGCGGCCGGGTTCCGTGCACACCCGAAATCGGGCATCCTGCGGCGGTGCCGGCGACAGCGGTGCCCAGCGAGACGAGCGGAGGGCCCGATGGCACGGAAGCGGCTGCTGCTGAAACTGAGCGGCGGGGCCATGGCCGGCGCGGATGGATCGATCTTCGGCGCCGCCGCGATCGACCACATCGTCGGCGAGCTCCTGGCGGTGCACGCGCTGGGCATCGAGATCGCGGTGGTGATCGGCGGCGGCAACGTGTTCCGCGGCCGCGTCTCCGACGCCTGGCACATCGAGCGGGCGGAGGCCGACAACATCGGCATGCTGGGCACCATGGTCAACGCGGTGATGCTGCGCGCAGCGCTGACCGCGCGGTCCGCCGAGGTGCGGGTGATGAGCGCGGTGCCGATCCCGTCGATGGCCGAGCCTTATATCCGGCTGCGCGCCGACCGGCACCTGGCCAAGGGCGCCATCGTCGTGCTGGCCGGCGGCAACGGCCAGCCCTATGTCACCACCGACTACCCGGCGGTGCAGCGGGCGATCGAGCTGCGCTGCGACGCGGTGCTGGCGGCCAAGGACGGCGTTGACGGTGTGTTCACCGCCGATCCCCGGCAAGACCCGACAGCGCGTAAATACGCCAGCCTGGCCTTCGCCGACGCGATCGCGCAGGAGCTGAAGGTGATGGACCAGTCGGCGATCCTGCTGGCGCGCGATCACGGGCTGCCGCTGCATGTCTTCGCCTTCGACCGGCCGGGCGCGATGCAGCGGATCTGCCGCGGCGAGCCGATCGGGACGCTGATCGCCCCGGATGCGATCACGGTGCTGGCGGAGGACTGAGCCCGGCCCACGGCCGGAAGCGCCTGTCAACTCCCGT
>NZ_JASATH010000280.1:0-7066 GCF_038440215.1 Inquilinus sp. OTU3971
CCCCCCCCCCCCCCCCCCCCCCCCCCCCCCCCCCCCCCCCCCCCCCCCCCCCCCCCGGGCCGGGGGCGCTCGGTCACTCTGCCCGCTGCCTCCGGCCCGCCCGGTTGCTGGACGCAAGCTGGACCGCACCATCGCCGACGCCATCCTCGACCGTCTTGTCCACAACGCCTAAGGGCGCGCTTAGAAATAACCGCGTCATCTTACAGGCTTTGGCGCGATGGCGTAGTTCCAGTCGGGATGGAAGGGATGGCCATGGAGATTGAGGTTTTTCATCTCGCCGTCGGTGACCTTGATGCCTTTGCGGTAGGGGCTGTCGTCGATCTCGCAGGCGACCCGCAGCCCGGTGGTTGTGGTGGTCGCGGCGATCAGCTCGACGACAGCGAGGCGGCTGGTCAGCGGCCGCCCGCGCCAGGTCTGGGTGATGTGGCAGAACAGGCGGTGCTCGATCCGGTTCCATTTCGAGGTGCCGGGCGGGTAGCGGCAGACGCAGATGGTCAGGCCGGTCTCGTCGGCGAGGGCCTGGAGTTCGCGCTTCCACAGACGCAGGCGGGCGCCATTGGATCCGCCGCAATCGGCGGTGATCATCAGCCGCCTGGCGTCGGGATAGCGCTCGCGCCCCATGACCTCGAGGACTAAGCCGGACAAGCCGAGAAGACGGTCAGGCGGCGTCGGCGAGATCGTCAAACGCGTCCGCTCAGGACACCCTGCGTCCTTTCGCGGTAGGGACGTTCATTGCTGAACGCCCCCCGCACAGATCCGGGCGAGCGGAATTCCCGCACCCGGCTCCCACCTCGGGTGTTTGACGGCGAAGCGTTGACTTGGCCAGGGGTGAAGGATTTGGGGCTCGGGGAGCCATTCGTTCTTCAGCTTGGCGATCCTGTCCCACCTCGTCCTGTCCTTCTGGCTGCGCTGCCGAAGCGTTCGCCCCCAGAGGGTGATGACATGATGGCGGAAAGCTCCCAGCGCCGCGCTGTTGGTCGGCACGGCGTGGTAGTTGAAGAAGCCGGAGACGACCTGTCGCAGCCACCGCCCCTGGTCCAGGATCGAGTGGTGCATCCGTCGCCGGAGTTCCTCCTTGATCTCCCTGAGCTTCGCCCGCATGCGGTCGCGCCGGGTCTTCCTGTGGATCAGGAATTTACCCCGGCGAGATTTGCCGCAGAAGAAGGTAAAGCCGAGGAAGTTGAAGGTCTCCGGCTTGCCAAGCCCGCGCTGCGCGCGTCGGGCCGCCACGTGGCGGCCGAACTCGATCAGGCGCGTCTTGTCCGGGTGCAGCGTCAGCGAGAACTCCCACAGCCGCTCGCGCATAGCGTCCCAGAAGCGTCGGGCATCGGCCCCCTGTTCGAAGCCGACCGCGATGTCGTCGGCATAGCGCACGACGATCATGTCGCCCGTGGCCTCACGCCGTCGCCAGCGCTCGGCCCAGAGGTCGAAGACATAGTGCAGGTAGACGTTGGCCAGGAGCGGCGATATCACCGAGCCTTGCCCCGTCCCCTGCTCACTCGTCGTCACCTCTCCATCCTCCAGGATGCCCGCCTTCAGCCATTTCTGGATCAGGCGGGTGATGCGCGGGTCGCCGACCCGGTGCTCAACGAAGCGGAGCAGCCATTTCTGGGAGACTCCGTCGAAGAAGCCGGCGATGTCGGCGTCCAATATGTGGTTCACCTTCCTGTGCTCGATGCCGACCACCAGAGCGTCCCGCGCATCGTGCTGGCCGCGCCCCGGCCGGAACCCGTACGAGAACCCGAGGAAGTCTTCCTCGTAGATCGCGTTCAGCACCGCAGCCGTAGCCCGTTGGACGATCTTGTCCTCCAGCGCCGCGACCGCGAGCGGGCGTTGACGCCCATCCGGCTTCGGGATGAACCGCCGCCGGGAGGGCTGCGCCCGGTACGCTCCCCGGTGGACCCGGTCGCGCAGATCCTCGATCCTGCGATCGAGGTCCGCCTCGTAGGCCTGCCACGTCATCCCGTCCACGCCGGGGCCGCATCCCGCTTGAGAGCGAAGAACGCCGTCCGCAGCATCTCGGGGCTGAGATGGTGGAAGAGCGTGGTGAACCGTTCCTTCTTCCTGGTCCTGGCAACGTGCCGTACGCGCTCCAGCGCCTGGGTCACGCTTTCCCGGTCCTGCGCCCGGCGCGTGCGGTGCTGTCGCGCGTTCCCCTTGGTCCCCGCCCTTGGCTCCACCGGCTCCGCCACCGGTCGCCCGGCTTTGTTCGTCGGCTTCGCAGCTACTATGGCGAGGTCAGACTTCTCATGGTCGTGCATCACCGGCTACGGCTCCTCGCCTTCCCGGTGCGGACCAGCGGCAGCATGCCGCCCTGGCCGACCATGAGATCTCCCGGTTCCCGCACAAGGAGCGTCCGCACATGCCAGGGTCTCAGACCACGCCGGGTCGGCCAGGCGCTCGCGATGACGCGCCAGGCCATATCGCCTTCCGTGGTCACAAACACGTCGGCACCCGAGAGGAACTTTTCGCGGCTCAATGGCTGGCCTATGCGCTCCCCTGCCGACGCTTCGCCGCCGCCCTCACGGACGGCGACGCACGGCTCGGGGCCGATGCGGATCGCTACTCCTTCATCGCAACGGACTTGCACCGTCTGCTCCTTGCCAGTCTCCCGGCGCACTGTAACCGGTTTTGGCACGTACCCATTTACTGACCCAATGTGCTCCCAGCCGAGCGCCCCCAGGCTCGCCCGATCGCAGTTTGAGCCGGCAACCCAAAGAAGCCCCGGCAACCAACGTTGGTCGAGCGCGTTCAATCGACGGTCAATGATGGTCCTTCAGGCTGAGGATGTAGGCGACTACGTCCCGGATATCATCCGCCTCCAAGATGAGGTTTGGCATGGCACGATGCGGTGTGCGCAAGAAGACATGCAAGGCCATGCCGGTCATACCCGGCGTCCGCGCAATCCTGTCGAAGGCCGGCGCCCGGGGATTGGGCGAGAAAGCTTGCCCGCGTTCCACGGCGTGGCACGAAGCGCAGACCTGCTGAGCGAAGGCGAAGCCCCGCCGCGGATCACCCTCCTCCTGGGCGCTCAGGCCCGCTGGTACGGTGGCGAAAGCCGCAGCAACCGCCACGCCACACAACCGCCCCATGATCACCTCCGTCGCCCCGGCCGAGTCGTCGGTGGGGGCCACGCCGGACGGACATCTTCTGTAACCATATCATGGGTGAAACGAGCGCGCCGATAGGAGCTTCTCGCGACGAGCCTCAACCCCAGCTATTCGATGACTGTAAATCGGTGCCGGGGCGTGACCCCTCGGAGGGTTTGTCACGTTGTGGAGCGCGGCCGCTCTGAAACGAGCGTCCGCTGTGCTCAGGCCGCGACGCCAGCCGCCTCATGCCATGCCGCGAAAGCCTCGGTGTGTGCAAGCGGTGGTGGGATGACGGCAGAAATTGAAGGTGCTGCAGGTCGCGGCATGCATCGACAGGAACCGCTGCGCGGCGGCGGTTTCGCCTTGTACCCGCCCGTTGGAGTGATTGATGAGCGATCCGGTGCCAGCACCATTCCCGCCACTGCCGACGAAACGCGCCGTCTGGCGTCCCAAAATTGTCTCAGCGCATGTCGCTGACAACTCGGTAGCCGCAGCGGACTTGCCGGGACTGATCGCGCAGATCTACGGCGCGCTCGAGAAGTTGGGACGGCCGGAAGAGCCCGTCATCACCCGTCCGGAGGCGGCTGTTCCGATCCGGAAATCTGTGACGCCCGACTACATCATCTGCCTTGAGGACGGCAAGAAGCTGAAGATACTGAAGTGGCACTTGGCGTCCGCCTACGCCATGACGCCAAACCAGTATCGCGAGCGCTGGGGCCTGCCGGCTGACTACCCTATGGTAGCGCCGAACTATGCCCAGCAGCGGAGCACTCTCGCCAAAAAGATCGGCCTTGGCACCGGTCGCAGCAAGGCGACGGCCCAGCCGGTCGCGCCCGCGCCGAAGCCCGCCAGGGCGCCGCGCGCCAGAAAGGCCGCAGCCAAGCAGTAGGCATCACGGGGAGCGGCGTCGATCGGCGGCGACCGTCCCCGGCCCCAAGGTCCCGAAGCCGCAGGGCCGTACCCACACCGGCTGTTGCTGTCGGGTTCTAAGCGTCAGATATTTACCGCTAGTGCACTGAGTCAGACGGAGGGTACAGGCAGTCGGTCGATTTTGGCGAGGATGTCCCGTGCGGGCTTGGTCCAGACGAAGGGCTTGGGGTCTGAGTTGTGCTGGTCGAGGTAGCGGTTGATGGCGGCCTGGAGGTCGACGATCGAGGTGAAGACGCCGCGCCTGAGGCGCCTTCGGGTGAGGACGGAGAAGAAGTTCTCCACGGCGTTGAGCCAGGAGCCGGAGGTGGGCGTGAAGTGGAACACCCAGCGGGGATGACGGGCGAGCCAGTCCCTGACCTTGGGATGCTTGTGGGTGGCATAGTTGTCGAGGATGGCGTGGATGATCTTGCCGGCCGGGGCCTGGCGCTCGACGGCGTTGAGGAAGCGGATGAACTCCTGATGGGTGTGCTTGTGCATGCATCGTCCGAGCACCACGCCATCGAGCACATTGAAGGCGGCGAACAGGGTGGTCGTGCCGTGTCGCTTGTAGTCGTGGGTCATGGTCCCGGCGTTGCCGGGCTTGAGCGGCAGGCCGGGCTGGGTGCGGTCGAGCGCCTGGATCTGGCTCTTCTCGTCGATCGACAGCACCACCGCATGGGCGGGCGGATGCATGTAGAGCCCGACGATGTCCTCGACCTTCTCGGCGAAGGCGGGGTCCTTGGAGCGCTTGAAGGTGCGCAGGCGATGGGGCGCGAGCTTGTGGGCCTTCCAGATGCGCTGGATCGTGGTCAGCGACAGGCCCGAAGCCTTGGCCATGGCCCGGCCGGTCCAATGCGTGACCTCGCCCGGCGGTTCGGAACAGGTGAGCGCCACGATCCGGGCCACTGTGGCCCGGGGCGTGGGCGCCCTGCCGGGCTTGCGACTGCCTTCGCGCAGGAGCCTGTCGACGCCGTCCTCGGCATAGTGTCGCTGCCAGCACCACACCGCCGGGCGGCTGACGCCGGCGCGGCGCGCCACCTCCAGCGCCGGCAATCGGTCGGCGGAATGAAGGACGATCTGGGCGCGCTGGACATGTTTGAGCGGCCGGCTTCGGTCGGCGACGATCGCGGCCAATCGCGTGCGATCCTCGGCGGAGACGATCACGGAAACGGTCTGGGCCATGGCCGCAGACTCGCACAGCCGGACTGCCCTGTGAAACCTATGATTGGTTCAATGCACTAGCCCCCAACAGCCTCCTTGTTACTATATTGCGAGGCAAGAAAATTGAGCCGATCGAGGATGAACGCCACTATTCTATAAGTTACATACCACATAAATACCAAATTGATAATTGGCGCAATCGCAAAAATCAACCAGATCACAGGGTTTTCCTCAACGCGCGGTGCGATTTTATAAGAAAGTGTTCCAAGTATTAAACTAATGAGAAGCACGGGCAGAAGTTGGAGTGAATTCTCCATAACTAAGCACTCCTGGAATAAGATGGGTTGGGTATTGTACATTGCACTCAATCCTGTAATGAGTCGAGCCTACTGATCCAGATGGAGTGGAAGGTCGGCCGCGGGTGCCGGCTGAGCCAGGGGCGCACCTTCGGCTGCTTGTGAATGTGAACAGCACAGTTGTCGAAGATGACGTGGACGAGCTTGCCAGCCGGCCCCTCCGCAGGCCTGCGAGCGACATCCGCGTTGCTGCGCGAGCAGCCCGAAAAAACTGCCAGTCCGTTCAATGCAGGAGGAAATCCTCTGGATCTGCGAGGCCACCGGCGTGCCGGTGATCGGGGCAGCAGGTGCTGGAGGGCCTGGTGAAACACGGCACTCCTTCGCGGAAAGACGACCGATGCGGCGACGTCGGCTCGCGCGGAATGCGTCGTGCTCAACAAGGGACCTGCGGTCGGGATGGCGGTCGAGCTTCTTGACGGGCTGCTCGCCCGAATAGATGGGCATCAGTTCAAGAAGACGCCGACGCTGAGGCCCTGAAGTCCTGGTGACGGCCACCCGGTGCAGAGGGGATCCGGCCCCTCTTTAGAAGCGTGAGCCAACGCGGGACATCGATCCTTATGCTGCGGCGACTGCAGTGCCCTATCATTCGCTCGGCCAACACCAAGAGGGATTGATAACCGGACGCGAACACCCTGATGAGGCGATCCGGGGCACCGCCCGTTACCTGTTCACGCTGGCCGGTCGGCAGTGAGCCGGGCGCCAATTGCCCTGTCTGGTGCGTCACTGGCAGAGACACCTTCCGCCGGGCACGTGCTCTCGTGGCGTCCGGCGGTGGAAGATGCAGGCACACCGGCAGGTGCCGATCCGGGGTCTCATTTGCTCCGGATCGAGGATTGGCGATGGGCAAACCCCCGATATTTCCGCAGACGGACAGCCGGGTCGTGTGTCTCGCCGGTTCGCCTCGTCAGGCGCAGGGAGTTGAGACCATGTCCTGCCGTGATATCCTGGTTCACGTCGACAGCACCGAAACTCCAGCGCTTGCTGCTGCGACCGACTTCGCGCGTCGCCAGGATGCGCGACTAGTCGGGCTTGGCGTCCACCCGCAAGTGTGGACCGGCTTCGGTCTGCATAGGCTTCCGGCCACGGCGATTGAGGCGTTGGAGCGCGCCAACAAAGAGGCCATCGCTGAAGCAAAACGGCGATTCGACCGCAACATCGAGCGGTACGGCTATGCCGATCGTGCCGAACGGCGCTCCAGCCAGGGCGATCTGGTCGCCGTGGTCGTCTGGAACGGAAGCCGCGAGGCCGCCCGTGCGGTCGCGGACGCGTTTCCGTTACTGCAGCGCGCACGGCAGGTGGACGTGGTGGCGATCGCGCCTCCCAAGGTTGATCAGATTCCCGGCATCGATATCGCGCGCCACTTGGCGGGTCACGACGTCCGCGCCAATGTGGTGGCGCGCGAGGGGATCGATCTCGATGCCGCGAGGGAAATTCTGAACTGCATCGCCGATCGCGGAGCAGACCTGCTGGTCATGGGGTGCTACGGACAGGCCCGCTTGCACGAGATGATCTTCGGCTGTCAACTCGGCGCAGCAGGGTGAGCTATTA
>NZ_JASATH010000281.1:0-7047 GCF_038440215.1 Inquilinus sp. OTU3971
GGTTCAGGCGCCGTCGCCCGAGGCCACCAAGCCGCCGCCGCCCCCGCCGACGCCGCAGCAGCCTCCGCCACCCCCGCCGCCGCAGCGACCGAACCCGCCCTCGGGCAAGCCGCAGGCGGAGCCGACGCCGACTCCGTCGCCGCCGACGCCGCCGGCCGAGACGGCCCAGGCCGACCCGATGGCGATCTCGCCGACCGAGGCGCCGCGTCCGGGCTCCCGGCCGAAGGCGCCGCCGCCGGCGCCGACGCAGCAGGGCGCCCCCACGTCGACGCGATCGACCGCGCCGTCGCAGCCGCAGAGCGACGAGATCGCCGGTCTGCTGGACGGCCAGTCTGGCGGGCGCCAGTCCAGCCGGCAGTCCAACCGCCAGCAGCGGGCGTCGGGGCAGGGCGGGCCGGCATCCCGTCTGTCGCGCGGCGACGAAGGGGCCATCCGCGACAAGGTCAAGCAATGCTGGAACGTTGGCGCCCTGGAAGGGGCGATGACCAAGCCGGTGGTGCAGATTCGCGTCGCCGCAGTCCAGCCGGACGGCACCATCCTACCCAAGGATGTGTCGATCGCAGACAATGGCGGCGACAACGCGTGGGCCAACGCCGCGCGGCGCGCCGTCGCCAATCCCGCCTGCCAGCCTTGGCCCATGCCGAGCGGGGGGTGGCCGAACGACACGTTCCTTCTCGTGTTCGATCCCAAGGACATGTTCTGACCAGCCAGGAACCGAGGTGCAGACAATGAAACGAGGCTTCCTCCACACCACGCTGGCCGCCCTGGCTGCGGTCGTATCCCTCTCCCTGCCGGCGGCGCCGGCCCAGGCCGAGATCCGGATCGACATCAACCAGGGCGTGTCGCAGCCGATGCCGATCGCGATCACCGACTTCCCCGGTGACCCGGTCGGCAGCCAGATCAGCCAGATCATCTCGGCGGACCTGCAGCGCTCCGGCCTGTTCGCGCCGATCGACCCGCGCGCCTTCACCCAGGACGCGGCGTCGCTGCAGCAGGGCCCGCGCTTCGCCGACTGGAAGGTGCTGGCGGCCCAGGCCCTGGTCACCGGCCAGGTCCGGCCGCGCGGCGACGGGCGCTTCGATGTCGACTTCCGACTGTGGGATGTCGCCGCCGAGCAGCAGCTGACCGGCCTGACCTTGACCGGCGACAGCGCCTTGATGCGCCGCGTCGCCCACAAGATCGCGGACGAGATCTACCGCGCCGTGACCGGCGAGGACGGCTATTTCGACACCCGCATCGTCTACGTCTCCGAGACCGGGCCCGAGACCAACCGGGTCAAGCGGCTGGCGATCATGGACCAGGACGGGGCCAACCATCAGTTCCTGACCGATGGCTCGCAGCTGGTGCTGACGCCGCGCTTCTCGCCGAACACGCAGCAGATCACCTATCTGGCCTATGTGAACAACAAGCCGCGGGTGTATCTGCTCGACCTCGGCAGCGGCCGGCAGGAATCGCTCGGCGACTTCCCGAACATGACCTTCTCGCCGCGCTTCAGCCCGGACGGCAACCGGGTCATCTTCAGCATGGCGCAGGCCGGCAACACCGATATCTACGTCATGGACCTGCGCACCCGCTCGGCGCAGCGCCTGACCTCCGATCCTTCGATCGAGACCTCGCCCTCCTATTCCAAGGACGGGACGCAGATCGTGTTCGAGAGCGACCGCGGCGGCAGCCAGCAGATCTACATCATGAACTCCGACGGGTCGGGCGTGCGCCGGCTCAGCTTCGGCCAGGGCCGCTACGGCACCCCGGTGTGGTCGCCGCGCGGCGACCTGATCGCCTTCACCAAGATCTCGGGCGGCCAGTTCTCGATCGGCGTGATGCGGCCGGACGGCACCGGCGAGCGCGACCTGGCCTCGGGCTTCCTGGCCGAAGCCCCGACCTGGGCGCCGAACGGGCGCGTGCTGATGTACACCGCCAGCGGCGGCGGCGGCAGCAAGCTGGTCAGCGTCGACATCACCGGCCGGGTCAGCGCCGCGGTGCCGACGCCCTTCGACGCGTCCGACGCCGCCTGGTCGCCGCTGCTGCCGTGACGGCAAGCCGCAGAAATGCTAGAAATAACGCAAGAAATACCTTGCGGAGCAGGCAGTAACCTGCTTTTCCCTCAACCGCTTTCCGAATCGTAAAGTCGGATCCACGTCAGGGGCAAAGAACCATGCGTCTCAAGATTGTGTCCCTCATGGGGGCTCTGCTGCTGGCCACGGCCTGCAGCTCCACCCAGAACGCCGGCACCGGTGCTGGCGCCGGCGGCCTCGGCTCCGGCACCGCGGTCCCCGGCTCGCAGCAGGATCTGGCGCAGAACATCGGCGACCGGGTGTTCTTCTCGCTCAACGGCTTCGACCTGAGCCCCGAGGCGCAGGCCACGCTGAACAAGCAGGGCGGCTGGCTGCAGCAGTACCAGAACGTCGCGGTGACCGTCGAAGGCCACGCCGACGAGCGCGGCACCCGCGAGTACAACCTCGCCCTCGGCGACCGCCGCGCCAATTCGGTGCGCAACTACCTGATCGCCAATGGCGTGGCTCCGTCGCGGGTCACCACCATCAGCTACGGCAAGGAGCGTCCGGCGGTGCCGGGCCACGACGAGTCGGCCTGGGCGCAGAACCGCCGGGCGGTCACCGTCGTCAACTGATCTCCGCCAGGACGGCGGGTGGCGCCTTCGCGGGCGTCGTCCGCCGCCGGTCGGACGGTCTGCGCGCCGGACGGCGGCAGCGGCATCGCCGTTGTCGCCGTGCCCGGCGCGTCTTATTTTCGCCGCTTGGATCGGCCCAAGATCGGATCGGTCCCGTGCCCCGAACCATGGAGGTGGAGGCGACATGCCGGCTTCGCACAGGCGATGGAGTATTCTTGCGGTCGCGGCGCTTGCCGTCGCGGTCCTGGCCCCGTCCGGGCCCGGCCGGGCGCAGAGCTACGAGGCCCAGCTCGAGGTCCGGGTCAGCACGCTGGAGCAGCAGATCTCGCAGCTGACCGGCCAGATCGAGCAGCTGCAGTACCAGAACCAGCAGCTCGCCGACCAGCTGAAGCGGGCCCAGGCCGACATCGAGTTCCGGCTGAACGAGCTCGAGGGCAGCGGTGGCAGCAGCAAGGCCGCGCCGGCTCCGGCCCCGGCCAAGCGGGCGCCGACCCAGAGCGCGCCGGCCGCGCCGCGGACGCCGCAGCCCTTCACCCCGACGCCGCTGATGCCGCCGAAGCGGTCCGACGCCGAGCCGTTGCCCCCGGCCTATGATGGCCAGGGCGACAGCCTGGGCGGCATGATTCAGGATATGGGCGCGGCCGATCCCGGGACCTCGGTTCCGGGCTTCGCCTCGACCGAGCCGCAATCCTACGGCCTCGCCGCGGCGGCGCCGGGCGGCGATGCGACCGCCGCCTACTCGCTCGGCGAGTCCCTGCTGGCCCAAGGCCGCCCGGGCGAGGCGGCCAACGCCTTCAACACTGCCTGGTCGATGGATCCGCGCGGGCCGCGGGCGCCGGACGCGCTGATGCGCCTGGCCCAGTCGCTGCTGGCCGCCCGGCAGGACCGCTCGGCCTGCGACGCCTTTGCCCGGCTGGTGGCGGATTATCCCGACGCCCCGCCGCAGATGCTGCGCCGCGCCAAGGACCAGCAGCTGCTGCTGCGCTGCTGATGAATGACCAGCCCGGTCACGGATGAAGAGTTTGCCGCGCGGCTCGACCGCCTCGGCCCGTTCGACCGGCCTCTCCGCCTTGCCGTCGCCGTCTCGGGCGGTCCCGACAGCATGGCGCTCAGCCTCCTCGCCGCACGCTGGGTCCGGCAGAGGGGCGGCCAGATCCTGGCCCTGACCGTCGACCACCGGCTGCGCCCGGACTCGACCGCCGAAGCCGTCGCCACCGGCGCTGCCCTGACCCGGCACGACATTCCCCACCGCATCCTGACCTGGACCGACGCCCCCGCCCGGGCCTCGCAGGACCAGGCGCGTCGCGCCCGCTACGACCTTCTGGGCCAGGCCTGCCGTGAGGCCGGCATCCGCGATCTGGCTGTCGCCCACCAGCGCGAGGACCAGGCCGAGACCGTGCTGCTGCGCCTGGCCAAGGGCAGCGGCATCGACGGGCTTGCCGGGATGGCCGCCTGGCGCCCGGCGCCCTGGGGCCGGCTGCTGCGGCCGCTGCTCGACCTGCCGAAGGCCCGGCTGGCCGCCACCTGCACCGGATTCGGCATGGTCCCGGTCGACGACCCGTCCAACCGCCGCAGCCGCTATGCCCGCGCCCGGCTGCGCGCCGCCCGCGAGGTGCTGGCGGCCGAGGGGCTGACCGACGACCGGCTGTTCGCCCTGGCCCGCCGCGCCGGCCAGGCCCGCGATGCGCTGCAGCGGATCGCCGCCGAGCTCGGCCGCGGCGCCGTGCGGCTCGACCCCGCCGGCTATGCCTCGATCGACCTTCCGGCCCTGCGCCAGGCCGAGCCCGAGATCGCGCGCCGCCTGCTCGACTCCGTCACCGCCTGCATCGGCGGGGGCGCCGAGGCCCGCTTCGATGCGCTGGAGCGGCTGGTGGACGCGATGCGGGACGGTGCGCTGCTGGGTCGCACCCTCGGTCGCACACTGGGGCGCTGCCGCCTCCGCGTGGCCGGCGACCGGCTGCTGGTGTTCCGTGAACGCCGTTTCCTGCCGGAGACTCTCGGGCCGGTCCCCGGCGCATCCTTGCTCTGGGACGGCCGATTCCGCATCGAAACGCCCGCCGATATCGCTCCGGAAGACCGGATCTCGGCCTGGGGCGACGCTGCGGCGGGGCAGGGCCGTCCCGACGATCTGCCCTTCGATGCGGCCGCGGTGCTGCCGGCGCTGTGGCGGAATGGCCACGTGCTGCGGCGCCCGAGCGTGGCCGATCCGACCGGAAACGGCCTGTTTCTGCGGTTCGAGCCGCTTTGGCCGCTGCTGCCGAATGGATTCCCGGTTGTTTAGCCGCGGCGCTATATTATCTACTAACGAGCCTCCGGAGGCATTCCGGGGACCCACGACGCCGTGACGCCGCGCAAGCGGTATGCGCGGGACATGAGGCGACCGTCCGTGAACAATTTCGGCAAGAACTTTGCGCTCTGGATCATCATCGGCCTGCTCCTCCTGGCGCTGTTCAACCTGTTTCAGAGCTCCGGCGGCCGCAGCCCGCAGGGTGAGCTGGCTTACAGCGACCTGGTGACCGCGGTCGAGAAGGGCCAGGTTCTCGACGCCAAGGTCCAGGGCCAGACCGTCACCGGCCACTACAATCAGAGCGGGGGCGGCGGGTCGTTCCAGACCTACGTCCCGGACGGCACCGACATCATCAACAAGATGACGCAGGCCGGCGTGAAGGTGCAGGCCGCGGCGCCCGAGGGGCCGAACCTGCTGCTGACGACGCTGATGTCGTGGCTGCCGATGCTGCTGCTGATCGGCGTCTGGATCTTCTTCATGCGCCAGATGCAGTCCGGCGGCGGCAAGGCCATGGGCTTCGGCAAGAGCCGCGCCCGGCTGCTGACCGAGCGCACCGGCCGCGTCACCTTCGACGACGTCGCCGGCATCGACGAGGCCAAGCAGGAGCTCGAGGAGATCGTCGAGTTCCTGAAGGACCCGCAGAAGTTCCAGCGCCTGGGCGGCAAGATCCCGAAGGGCGTGCTGCTGGTCGGCCCTCCGGGCACGGGTAAGACCCTGACCGCCCGCGCGGTCGCCGGCGAGGCCAACGTGCCGTTCTTCACCATCTCCGGCTCGGACTTCGTCGAGATGTTCGTCGGCGTCGGCGCCAGCCGCGTCCGCGACATGTTCGAGCAGGGCAAGAAGAACGCCCCCTGCATCATCTTCATCGACGAGATCGACGCGGTCGGCCGCCATCGCGGCGCTGGCCTGGGCGGCGGCAACGACGAGCGCGAGCAGACGCTGAACCAGCTGCTGGTCGAGATGGACGGCTTCGAGGCGAATGAGGGCGTGATCCTGATCGCCGCCACCAACCGTCCGGACGTGCTGGACCCGGCGCTGCTGCGCCCCGGCCGCTTCGACCGCCAGGTGGTGGTGCCGAACCCGGACATCATGGGCCGCGAGAAGATCCTCAAGGTCCATATGCGCAAGGTGCCGCTGGCGCCGGACGTCGACCCGCGCGTCATTGCCCGCGGCACCCCCGGCTTCTCGGGCGCCGACCTGGCCAACCTGGTCAACGAGGCGGCGCTGCTGGCCGCCCGGCGCGGCAAGCGCGTGGTCGCCCATGCCGAGTTCGAAGAGGCCAAGGACAAGGTCATGATGGGCGCCGAGCGGCGGTCCATGGTGATGACCGACGAGGAGAAGCGGAACACCGCCTATCACGAGGCCGGCCATGCCATCGTCGGGCTGTACGTGCCGGAGCATGATCCGATCCACAAGGCGACGATCATCCCGCGCGGCCGCTCGCTCGGCATGGTGGTCAGCCTGCCGGAGAACGACCGCATCAGCTGGGCCAAGATCCAGATGGAATCGCGGCTGGCCATGACCTTCGGCGGCCGCCTGGCGGAAGAGCTGATCTTCGGACCAGAGCGGGTGACCAGCGGCGCCTCCGGCGATATCCAGCAGGCCACCAACCTGGCCCGCGCCATGATCACCGAATGGGGCATGTCGCCGAAGCTGGGCCGGCTGCGCTACAGCTCGAACGGCCAGGAGGTGTTCCTCGGCCATTCGGTGACGCAGACCCAGAACATCTCGGAGGAGACCGCCAAGATCATCGACGAGGAGATGCGTCGCCTGATCGAGGAGGCCGAGAACAAGGCCAGGACCATCCTGACCGAGCACATCGACCAACTGCATCTGCTGGCCAACGCGCTGCTCGAATTCGAGACGCTGACCGGCGACGAGGTGCGGGGCCTGATCCTGCGCGGCGAGGCGATCGTGCGGCCGGAGCCGACCGACGACCCGCCGCCGCCGAAGCGCCCGACCAGCGGCAAGCGCACCTCGGTGCCCTCGGGCGGCGCCAAGGGCATCGACCCGGAGCCGCAACCTGGTACGTAATCGGGCGGGCACCTGACCGGATGGCGATTGACAAGACCCACGGGCCGCGGTTTTTCGCGGGCCGGGGCGTTTCCCAAGCCGGCGACATAGCACCCAG
>NZ_JASATH010000282.1:0-7010 GCF_038440215.1 Inquilinus sp. OTU3971
CCCCCCGGGGGGGGGGGGGGGCTGGGGGCGGGGTCTGCGCGCGTCCGCGCGCGAATGGGCAGAGAGCCGGGCTCGCCGTCCCTACCGGTTTGCGACAGTCCAGGCGGGTCGAGCCGAAAGACCCCCTCCCCCTACCCCCTCCCGCGGGGGGAGGGGGAGAGTAAAAGGGCACAGGCCGGCTGTAACAATGGGACTTCGCAAACAAGTCCTGCTTGGCACCGGCCGCCCCGGCGCGGCAGTGTCGCGCATGGACCGACCGCCCCGCCGACCGCCCGCGCTCGACGACGCCGCCCTGGAGCGGGCGGCGCTGGACTATCTCGGCCGCTATGCCGCCTCGACCGGCCAGCTGCGCCGGGTGCTGCAGCGCCGGATCCGGCGCGCCCGGCAGGCCGGGGCCGAGGTCGATGTCGAGGCGGTGGAGGCGCGGATCACGGCGCTCTTGGACCGCATGGCCAGGTCGAAGCTGCTGGACGATGCGCAATTCGCCGAGATGCGGATCGCCGGCCTGGCCCGGCGCGGCCGGTCGACCCGGGCGATCCGGGTCAAGCTGCGCGAGGCCGGCATCGACGAGACAGTTGCGGCCGAGGCCCTGTCCCTGTATGGCGGCGCGCCCGGGACGGATCCGGACCGGGCGGCGGCGATCCGGCTGGCGCGCCGGCGCCGGCTGGGGCCGTTCCGGGCCGAAGGCGACCGGGCCGCGCACCGGATGCGCGACCTGGCGGCGCTGGCCCGGGCCGGCTTCGCCCCCGGCCTGTGCCGGGCGGTGGTGGACGCGCCGGACGTCGCGGCGCTGGAGGCGCCGGAGGACTAGGGCGACGGATCGATCCGCCGTCGCCGGGGGACCGTGGTGGTGCATTGACGTTCGGAAACGCGCTTCGGATAGTGCTTTCCGAACATGGTCAGGACAGGGGAAGGCGAGATGCGGCGACGCACATATGTCCTGGCGATCGACCAGGGGACGACATCGACCCGGGCGATCGTGTTCGACCCGCAGGGCCGGCCGGTGGCCAGCGCCCAGCGCGAGCTGCGCCAGATCTACCCGGCCGACGGCTGGGTCGAGCACGACCCGGAGGGGATCTGGGCCGACACCGTCTCGGCCTGCCGCGACGCCATCGCCCGGGCCCGGCTGACCGCCGACCACATCGCCGCCATCGGCATCACCAACCAGCGCGAGACCACGGTGCTGTGGGACCGCCAGACCGGCCGGGCACTGCACTACGCCATCGTCTGGCAGGACCGGCGCGCCGCCGCCTTCTGCCGCGAGCTGGCCGCCGCCGGGCACGAAACCGCGGTGCAGGCCAAGACCGGCCTGATCATCGATTCCTACTTCTCCGCCACCAAGCTGACCTGGCTCCTGGACAACGTCCCGGACGCCAGGCGGCGGGCCGAGGCCGGGGAACTGGCCTTCGGCACGGTCGACAGCTTCCTGCTGTGGCGGCTGACCGGCGGCCGGGTGCATGCGACCGATGCCACCAATGCCAGCCGCACCATGCTGTTCAACATCCGGACCCAGGCCTGGGACGACGAGTTGCTGGCCCTGTTCCGGGTGCCGCGCGCGATCCTGCCGGAGGTGCACGACAACGCGCATCATTTCGGCACCACCGACAGGATCCTGTTCGGCGCCGCCATCCCGATCACCGGCATGGCCGGCGACCAGCAGGCCGCGACCTTCGGCCAGGCCTGCTTCAAGCCGGGCATGATCAAGTCGACCTACGGCACCGGCTGCTTCGCCCTGCTCAACATCGGCGACAAGCCCAAGATCTCGCGGCACCGCCTGCTGACCACCACCGCGTACCGGGTGAACGGCCGCCCGACCTACGCCATCGAGGGCGCGATCTTCAGCGCCGGCGCCACCATCCAATGGCTGCGCGACGGGCTGAAGATCATCAAGAGCGCGGCCGAGAGCGAGACCCTGGCCCGGTCGGTCGAGGATTCCGCCGGGGTCTATCTTGTGCCGGCCTTCACCGGCCTCGGCGCGCCGCATTGGGACCCCGACGCGCGGGGGACGGTGGTGGGCCTGACCCGGGATTCCAGCGCCGCGCACATCGCCCGCGCCGCGCTGGAGGCGGTGGCCTTCCAGACCCGCGACCTGATGGAGGCGATGGCGGCCGATGGCGGCGCCCGGCCGCAGGCGCTGCGCGTCGACGGCGGCATGGTGGCGAATGACTGGCTGTGCCAGATGCTGGCCGACATGCTGGACACCCCGGTCGAGCGGCCGAAGGTGATCGAGACCACGGCGCTGGGCGCCGCCTATCTCGCCGGCCTGACCGCAGGGGTCTACCCCTCGGTCGATGCGGTGGCCGAGGCCTGGCAGCGCGACCGGCTGTTCGAGCCGTCGATGCCGGCCGGCACCCGCGCCCGGCTGTACGAAGGCTGGCAGAAGGCGGTGAAGCGGGCCCGGAGCTCTTCGCGCTGACGGCTGCCGCAGGGGCGCGGAAACGCGCCTCGATGCGCGGATATGAAAATTGTCGCAAAAGCCCCGGCGCCCTGGCATGGTTCTGGGATGCGGCGCCCATAGAGCGCCGAGACCAGAACATTCGGGGAGAGTCGCCATGACACTGCGCCTTGCCACGGCCGCCGCCGCCGCGGCCCTGACCCTCAGCCTGCCCGCTTTCGCCGCCACCGAGATCCAGTGGTGGCACGCCATGACCGGAGCGAACAACGAGGTGGTCGAGACCCTGGCCAAGGAGTTCAACGACAGCCAGGCCGACTACAAGCTCGTGCCGGTGTTCAAGGGCACCTATCCGGAGACGCTGAACGCCGGCATAGCCGCCTACCGCGCCGGCCAGCCGCCGCACATCCTGCAGGTGTTCGACGCCGGCACCGGCACCATGATGGCGGCGGCGAGCGCCGTGGTCCCGGTGGCCAAGGTGCTGCAGGCCGACGGCGTGACCTTCGACAAGTCGCAATATCTCGGCGGCGTGGTCAGCTATTACAGCACCGCCGATGGCGAGCTGCTGTCCTTCCCCTACAACAGCTCCTCGCCGATCCTCTATTACAACAAGGACGCCTTCAAGAAGGCGGGGCTGGACGAGACTGCGCCGCCCAAGACCTGGCCGGAGCTGTTCGACGCCGCCAGGAAGATCAAGGCGGCGGGCTGGCCCTGCGGCTTCACCTCGACCTGGCTGACCTGGATCCAGCTCGAGAACTTCGCCGCCTGGAACAACGTGCCCTACGCCACCTTGCAGAACGGCCTGGCCGGGCTGGACCCGCAGCTGTTGATCAACAGCGACCTCAATGTCCGCCACTTCCAGACCATCGCCGACCTGCAGAAGGCCGGCGTGTTCTCCTATGGCGGCCGCACCTCCGAGGCCAAGATCAAGTTCACCAGCGGCGAATGCGCCATGATGACCGAATCCTCGGGCGGTCTGGGCGACGTGGTGAAGTCGGGCATCAATTTCGGCAACGGCGCCCTGCCCTATTATCCGGAGGCCGCGGGCGCGCCGCAGAACACCATCCCGGGCGGCGCCAGCCTGTGGGTCCTGGCCGGCCATCCCGAGGCCGAATACAAGGGCGTGGCCAAGTTCTTCGAGTTCCTGTCGCAGACCCCGATCCAGGCCCGGCTGCACCAGAAATCCGGCTACCTGCCGATCACCATGGCGGCCTATGAGGACACCAAGAAATCCGGCTTCTACGAGAAGAACCCGGCCCGCGAGATCCCGATCCTGCAGATGATGGGCAAGGCGCCGACCGAGAACTCGAAGGGCGTGCGGGTGATCAACCTGCCTCAGGTCCGCGACATCATCAACGAGGAGCTGGAGCTGATGCTGAACGGCCAGCAGGACGCCAAGACCGCGCTCGACAAGGCGGTCGAGCGCGCCAACGCTGCGATCAAGGAAGCCGCGGACCTGTAAGAGACCATTTGTAAACGCTACTGGTGCGGCCGTCTGACGGCGGACTCGAAGCTTCCGGTGCTCACGGACCAACGTCCGCTGCGCTCCGGTTCTCGAAACCACCGCCAGCCGACTCACACCAGCGCGTTTCCAAACGGCCTCTAAGGCCAGTGAAGAGGGCGGCTGTCCGCCCCCTCCTGTCTTCGCGGCAAAGGGGAAGACCAACAACACCATGACCCACCCCGTATGAATCGTCGCGCGATCTTCCCGAACACCGTCCTGCCCTATCTGCTGGTGGCGCCGCAGATCGCGATCACTCTGGTGTTCTTCTTCTGGCCGGCCGCCCAGGCGATCCGCCAGTCGATGCTGCGCGAGGATCCCTTCGGCCTGAGAACCCGCTTCGTCGGGCTGGACAATTTCGGCCGGGTGCTGGCCGACCCGGCCTATCTGAACTCGCTGCAGGTCACCGTGGTGTTCTCGCTGGCGGTCGCGGTCTCGGCCCTGGTGGTGGCGCTGCTGCTGGCGGTGATGGCCGACCGGGTGGTGCGCGGCCAGGGCCTGTACCGCACCCTGCTGCTGTCGCCCTACGCCATCGCCCCGGCGATCGCCGGCATGCTGTGGCTGTTCCTGTTCAACCCGTCGATGGGCACGCTGGCGGTGCTGCTGCGCCAGGCCGGCTTCGACTGGAACCCGCTGCTGAACGGCGGCCAGGCGATGACGCTGGTGGTGGCGGCGGCCGCCTGGAAGCAGATCAGCTACAATTTCCTGTTCTTCCTGGCCGGGCTGCAGGCGATCCCGAAAAGCCTGATCGAGGCCGCGGCGATCGACGGCGCCGGGCCGGCCCACCGCTTCCGCACCATCGTCTTCCCGCTGATCTCGCCGGTGTCGTTCTTCCTGCTGGTGGTCAACACCGTCTACGCCTTCTTCGACACGTTCGGCATCATCCACGCCGTGACCGGCGGCGGCCCCGGCAAGTCGACCGAGATCCTGGTCTACAAGGTCTACAATGACGGCTTCGTCAACCAGCAGATGGGCGTCTCGTCCGCCCAGTCGGTGATCCTGATGGTGCTGGTGATCGCGCTGACCTTCGTCCAGTTCCGCTATGTCGAGCGCCGGGTGCATTACGCATGATCGAGAACCGCCCGCTGGGCACCCTGCTCGCCCATTTCGTCCTGATCGTCGGGATCGTGCTGGTCGCCTTCCCGGTCTACTACACCTTCATCGCCTCGACCTACCCGACCCAGGCGATCCTGTCGCCGCCGCTGCCGCTGGTGCCGGGCGGCGAGTTCCTGGCCAATTACGGCGGCGCCCTGTTCGGCGGGTCGGGCCGGATCGGCGGCGTCGACATGGTCCGGGTGCTGTGGAACACGACCGTCGTCGCCCTCGCCATCGCGGTCGGCAAGATCGTGATCTCGCTGCTGTCGGCCTACGCCATCGTGTTCTTCCGCTTCCCGCTGCGGCTGGTGTTCTTCTGGATGATCTTCGTCACGCTGATGCTGCCGGTCGAGGTGCGCATCGTGCCGACCTACCAGGTGATCGTGGATCTCGGCCTGATCGACAGCTATGCCGGGCTGACCGTGCCGCTGATGGCCTCGGCCACCGCCACCTTCCTGTTCCGCCAGTTCTTCCTGACCATCCCGGACGAGCTGGTGGAGGCGGCGCGGATCGACGGCGCCGGCCCCTTGCGCTTCCTGCGCGACATCCTGCTGCCGCTGTCGCGCACCAACATCGCGGCGCTGTTCGTGATCACCTTCATCTATGGCTGGACCCAGTATCTCTGGCCGCTCCTGGTGACCAACGACAATGCGATGAACACGATCATCATCGCGCTGCGCAAGATGATCTCCTTCGCCGATGCCGACACCGAATGGAACCTGGTGATGGCGACCACGATCCTGGCCATCATCCCGCCGGTGTTGGTTGTCCTCGTGATGCAGCGCTGGTTCGTCAAAGGCCTGATCGAGAGCGAGAAATAATGGCCACCGTCGAGATCCGCCAGGTCCGCAAGACCTATCCCGGCGCCGCGCAGGAGACCATCAAGGGCATCGACTGCGCCATCGCCGACGGCGAGTTCCTGGTCATGCTGGGCCCGTCCGGCTGCGGCAAGTCGACCCTGCTGCGCATGGTGGCGGGGCTGGAGAGCATCGGCGGCGGCGAGATCGCGATCGGCGGCCGGGTGGTGAACAAGCTCGAGCCGAAGGACCGGAACATCGCCATGGTGTTCCAGAACTATGCCCTGTACCCGCATATGTCGGTCTATGACAACATGGCGTACGGGCTGCGCATCCAGGGCCTGTCCAAGGCCGAGATCGACAGCCGCGTGCGCGCGGCGGCGCAGACGCTGGAGCTGTCGGCCCTCTTGGAGCGCAAGCCGCGGCAGCTGTCCGGCGGCCAGCGCCAGCGCGTCGCCATGGGCCGCGCCATCGTGCGCGAGCCGGCCGTGTTCCTGTTCGACGAGCCGCTGTCCAACCTGGACGCCAAGCTGCGCACCCAGATGCGGATCGAGATCAAGCGGCTGCAGTCGCGCCTGGGCGTCACCAGCCTGTACGTCACCCATGACCAGGTCGAGGCCATGACGCTGGCCGACCGGATCATGGTGATGAATGGCGGTGCGGCCGAGCAGATCGCCCCGCCGCTGGAGATCTATCTGAGGCCGGCCTCGGTCTTCGTCGCCGGCTTCATCGGTTCGCCGGCGATGAATTTCCTGCCGGCGACGGTGACGGCGGACGGCCACGGCGTGGTGCTGCCCGGCGGCCAGCGCGTCGCCACGAAGCGGGCGGCGGGGCTGGGCGGGCGCAGTATCCTGGCCGGCATCCGGCCGGAGCATCTGACCCTGGACGGCCCGGCCGACCCCGAGCACCGGCTGGAGGTCGCGGTCGAGCTGGTCGAGGCGCTGGGCGCCGACACGGTGCTGCATGGCCGGCTGGGCGACGGCGCAACGCTGCTGGCCCGGCTGCCCGGCGTGGTGCCGGTACGCGGCGGCGACCGCCTGGCCTTCGCCGTGCCGGAGGACCAGCTGCACCTGTTCGACCCCGACACCGGCCGCGCGCTGGGGTGAAGCCAGATCGACCTGGCAGGTATGCGAACAGATTGCCTCTTCCGCTTGCGAGACCTTTTCAAAATGGCTGAAGCCGTTCCTTTTTAGTCCCCCCTCCCCTCGCGGGAGGGGGCAGGGGG
>NZ_JASATH010000283.1:0-6983 GCF_038440215.1 Inquilinus sp. OTU3971
CTAACCCGGCTCCTCCTGGAACGCCTCCTCGCGCTTGCGGCGGATCGCCGGGCTGACCATCACCGCCAGCACCCCCACGGTCAGCACCAGCAGAACGGCGCTGATCGGCCGGGTGACGAACACGGTCACGTCGCCGCGTGCCAGCAGCATGGCGCGGCGCAGATTCTCCTCCATCATCGGCCCCAGGATGAAGCCGAGCAGCAGCGGCGCCGGCTCGCATTCCAGCTTGACCAGGATGTATCCGACCAGGCCGAAGAGCACGGTCAGATAGACGTCGAAGACATTGTTGCTGAGGCTGTAGACGCCGATGCAGCAGAACGCCAGGATCGCCGGGAACAGCAGGTGGTACGGCACCTTCAGGAGCCGGACCCAGATGCCGATCAGCGGCAGGTTCAGCACGATCAGGAAGAAATTGCCGATCCACATCGAGACGATCAGGCCCCAGAACAGGTCCGGCTGCTCGGTCATCACCAGCGGGCCCGGCTGGATGCCCTTGATGATCATGGCGCCGACCATCAGCGCCATCACCGGCGTCGGCGGGATGCCGAGCGTCAGCATCGGGATGAAGGAGGTCTGGGCACCGGCGTTGTTGGCCGCTTCCGGCCCGGCGACGCCCTCGATCGCGCCCTTGCCGAAATCCTGCGGCCGGCGGGAGATCTTCTTCTCCAGCGAATAGGCGGCGAAGGAGGACAGGATCGAACCGCCGCCCGGCAGGATGCCGAGCACCGAGCCCAGGGCGGTGCCGCGCAGGATCGCCGGGGCCATGCGGCGCAGCTCCTGCCGCGTCGGCATCAGCCCCGAGACCTTGCGCACCATGACGTCGCGCAGATGCTCGGCCTCGAGGTTGCGGATGATCTCGGCGATGCCGAACAGCCCCATCGAGATGGCGACGAAGCTGATGCCCTGCGACAGCTCGGGGATGCCGAAGGTGTAGCGCGGCGTGCCGGTCTCGACATCCTGCCCGACCATGCCGAGCAAGAGGCCGACCGCGATCATGCCGAGCGCCTTCAGCACCGAGCCATGCGCCAGCGCCACCGAGGCGACGAGGCCCAGCACCATCAGCGAGAAGTACTCGGCCGGTCCGAATTTGAGGGCGATGGCGGCCAGCGGCGGCGCGAACAGCGCGATCAGGAAGGTCGCCACCGTGCCGGCGAAGAACGAGCCGATGCCGGCGGCGGCCAGGGCGGCCCCGGCCCGCCCCTGCTTGGCCATCTGGTAGCCGTCGATCGCCGTCACCACGGATGCCGATTCGCCCGGCAGATTGATCAGGATCGCCGTGGTCGAACCGCCGTATTGCGAGCCGTAATAGATGCCGGCCAGCATGATCAGGGCGGCGATCGGCGGCAGCACGAAGGTCGCCGGCAGCAGCATGGCGATGGTCGCGGTCGGGCCGAGGCCCGGCAGCACCCCGACCAGCGTGCCGAGCAGCACCCCGACGAAGCAGTAGGCGAGATTGGTCGGCGTGAAGGCGACGCCGAAGCCGAGGATCAGGTCGTGCAGGAGATCCATGGTCGCCTCAGTTCCCGAACCAGCGGCCGAAGATGGGGATCGGCAGGCCGAGCCCCCAGACGAAGACGGCGACGCAGAAGGCGGCGAGGACGACCGCCGCCGCAGCCGCGACCGGCACCCGGAACTTGACGCTGGCGGCGGCGCCGACGAAGACCACCACCAGCACCGCGACCACCAGGCCGCCGCCGCGCAGCAGCAGGCCGAACAGCAGCATCGCCCCCAGCACGATCGCCCCGCCGCGCCAGGCCCATTGCCCGACACCCTCCCCCTCCAGCACGAAGGAGCGCACAAAGGTAATCAGGCCGATCAGGGCCAGGATCCCGGCCAGCACGGTCGGGAAATAGCCCGGGCCCATCTTGATGGCGCGGCCCATGGAATAGCCCTGGGCGATCCAGCCGAAGCCGATCGCCAGGGCCAGGAAGATCAGCCCGGACCAGAAGTCCTTGGGATGACGGATGGAGAGGCGCATCGCGACTCCTGGGTCCGGGGTTGGAACGGGAGGCGCGAGCTCAGTCGGCGTAGACGCCGGCCGCCTTGATCACCGGCTCCCATTTGGCGATCTCGGCCTTGAGATGGGCGTCGAGCGCCGCCGGGGTGGCCTGGTCGAGCGCCACCGGCTCGGTGCCGAGATCGGCGAAGCGGGCGATCACGTTCGGGTCCTGCAGCGCGCCCTTGAGCGCCGCCTCGAGCTTGTCGATCACCGGCTGCGGCGTGCCCTTGGGCGCGTAGAGCCCGTGCCAGATGCCGATCTTGAAGTTGGGCAGCCCGGACTCGGTGGTGGTCGGCACGTCCGGCAGCGACGGCACCCGCTTCTCGGAGGTGACGGCATAGACCTTGATCTTGCCGCCCTTGATCTGGCTGGTCGTGTTGGTGGTCTGGTCGCACATGAAGTCGAACACGCCGCCGAGCAGGTCGTTCATCGCCGGGCCGGTGCCCTTGTAGGCGACGGTGGTCAGCTGCGTGCCGATCGATTCCATGAACAGCATGCCGCAGAGATGCGAGGCCGAGCCGACGCCGGCATTGGCGACCGTCACGGAATCCTTGTTGGCCTTCGCGTACTCCACCAGATCCTGCATCGACTTCGCCTCGAAGTCGCCGCGGGCGACGAAGGTCATCGGCACGTCGGTGACCAGGCCGATGCCGGCGAAGGCCTCGCCCGGCTTGTAGTCGAGGTTGCGGTACAGGGTGGCGCTGGTGGCCTGGCCGATATGGTGCAGCAGCAGGGTGTAGCCGTCGGGGTCGGCCTTGGCGACGCGCGAGGCGCCGATGGTGCCGCCGGCGCCGCCGACATTCTCGACGATCACCTGCTGGCCGAGCGTCTTGCTCATCGGCTCGGCGATCAGGCGCGCCACCGTGTCGGTCGGCCCGCCGGCGGCGAAGGGCACGACCATGGTGATGACGCGGTTCGGATAATCCTGGGCTGCGGTCGGCAGGGCAAAGGCGACGGCCGTGGCGGCAAGCATGCCGAGACCGATCCGGCGGCAAAGCTTCATAGACGTGACCCCCTTCGTGTCATGAACCCGGCCGTTTCCGTCGGCCTTCAATTTTATGCAATCTAACCTGTCCTTGCGGGATGGCACAGTTGCTTTTCCGGCCCCTGGCGCGGAAGCCGGGCCCGTGCCAGTGTCGGGCCATGCTGCGCCCGAACTTCTACGTCCATCCGTCGCTCGACCGCGCCGGCCGCTTCCGTCGCGATGCCGAGTGGATCGCCCGCGTCACGGTCAGCGAGCACACCCGGATCCTGCCGGTGTGGCAGGGCCGCAACCTGATCGCCGGACCGCCGGAGGCGCCGCAGGCCTCCTCTCTGCCGGCGACCGAGGCCTGGTGGCGCGAGGCCGCCGCCGAGGTCGTCATGCTGGGGGTCAACGGCGATGTCACCTATCTCGCCGTTGATGTCAGCGGCCTGGCCGACCCGGCCGCCGATCCCGTGCTGGCCGGATTGGGCAGCTTCCTCGACCTGCGCGCCGTCGGGCCGCTGCTGCCGCATGACGAGGGCGCCCTCTTGGCCTATGCCCGCGGCATGGTGTGGTGGCATTCGCGCCACCGCTTCTGCGGCGTCTGCGGCAGCCCCACGGCCAGCAGCGACGCCGGCCACCGCCGCGACTGCACCAACCCGGACTGCCGCACCCAGCATTTTCCGCGCACCGACCCGGCGGTGATCATGCTGATCCATGACGGCGACCGGGTGCTGCTGGGCCGCCAGAAGGCCTGGCCGCAGGGCATGCACTCGGTGCTGGCCGGGTTCCTGGAACCGGGCGAGAGTCTGGAGGACACGGTCAAGCGCGAGGTGCTGGAGGAGGCCGGCATCGTGGTGGACGACGTCCGCTACCACTCCAGCCAGCCCTGGCCGTTCCCGCAATCGCTGATGGTGGGTTTCACCGGCCGTGCCGTGACCTCCGACCTTCAGGTCGACGAGGACGAGCTGGAATCGGCCGCCTGGTTCAAGCGCGACTGGCTGCGCCGCCATGTCGACGACGAATCGTTCCGCCTGCCCCGCCGCGACAGCATCGCCCGTCGGCTGCTGGAAGACTGGCTGGCGGAGGAATAGCCGCGGGCCCGTAGGTTGGGTTCGCCAAAGGCGAACCCAACATCTCACCGCAGCGCCATTGTCTGTTGGGTTCGCAGTCGCGAACCCAACCTACGAGCGACAATCGAGGGCATCATGCGCATACCCATCGGGAGAGCCAAATCCAAGCTCGCCGAGCTGGTGCGCCGCGCGGAGGCCGGTGAGGAGGTCGTCCTGACCCGGTTCGGCCAGCCTGTGGCTCGCCTGGTGCCAGAGGCCAGGAAGCCGACATTGGCCGAACGCAGAGCCATCATCGCGGAGATCATGGCATCGGCGGCTGGCCGGGCAAGCCCCGGCCCTTCCGCCGCCCGCAGCCAGGACTTCCTCTATGATGTACTCGGCCTGCCCAAATGAAGGCGACGTCGACGCTCACTCGTCCTCGGAGATCTGGCTCGGATCGCGGCGGAAGGGGTGGGCCGGGTAGACGCCGAGCATGTGGAAGTTGCGGGTGAAGAACTGCAGCTCCTCCAGCGCGAAACGCAGCGACTGGTCGTCCGGATGGCCTTCGACATCGGCGTAGAACTGGGTCTGGCTGAACCGGCCGCCCAGCATGTAGCTCTCGAGCTTGGTGATGTTCACGCCGTTGGTGGCGAAGCCGCCCAGCGCCTTGTACAGCGCCGCTGGCACCGACCGGACCTCGAACACGAAGCTGGTCATCACCGGGCCGTTGTTCGGCTTCGGCCGCACCGGATCGCGCGACAGCACGACGAAGCGGGTGGTGTTGTGCTCCGCATCCTCGATGTCGCGGGCCAGGATCTGCAGCTTGTAGATCTCGGCGGCCAGGCGGCTGGAGATGGCGGCGATGCCGGGATCGCCGCGCTCGGCCACCATGCGCGCGGCACCGGCGGTGTCGGCATGGTTGACCGGCTTCAGCCCGCGGGCGCGCAGCCACTGCCGGCACTGGCCTAGCGCCTGGACATGGCTGTGCACCTCGCGGATGTCAGCCAGCTTGGCGCCGGGCAGCGCCACCAACTGGTGGTTCACCCGCAGGAAGTGCTCGCCGATGATGTGCAGGCCCGATTCCGGCAGCAGGTGGTGCATGTCGGCGACCCGGCCGGCGATCGAATTCTCGATCGGGATCATGCCGAGATCGGCCCGGCCGTCATGGATCGCGGCCAGCGCGTCCTCGAAGGATGGGCACGGCACCGTCTCCGCATCCGGGAAGACCTGGCGCGACGCCATGTCGGAATTGGCCCCGGGCCAGCCCTGGAACGAGATCCTCATCGCGCAGCTCCTTTTGCGAGCAGGCGCCGGGCGCGCTCCAGCTCCTCCTGGGTGTCGACGCCGAGCGGCACGGTGTCGACGATGGCGACGTCGATCCGCATCCCGGCGGTCAGCGCCCGCAGCTGCTCCAGCTTCTCGCGCCGCTCCAGCGCCGAGGGCGGCAGCGTCACATAGCGCTCCAGCGCCGTGCGGCGATAGGCGTAGAGGCCGATATGGTGCAGCAGCGGCCCCTCGCCCGACGGCGCGGTGGTGCGGGTGAAGTAGAAGGCCCGGCCGGTCCGCGCGCCCTCCTCCCGCTCGACGATCGCCTTGACGATGGCGGGGTTGGTCTTCTCCTCGTCGCGCACGATCACCGCGGCCAGCGTGCCGATATCCACCGCCGGGTCGTCGAGCAGCGCCATCGCCGCCCGCGGCAGGGCGGGGTCCAGTGTCGGCAGGTCGCCCTGGACGTTGACCACGATGTCGTGCCGGCTCTCCGGGTCGACGCTGCGCAGCGCCTGGGCGATGCGGTCGGAGCCCGAAGGCAGGTCCGGGTCGGTCAGCACCGCTGTGCCGCCGGCCGCCTCGATCGCCTCGGCGATCGGCCGGTCGCCGCAGGCCACGACCACCGGGCCAAGGCCGGCCGCGACCGAGCGGCGCCAGACATGCACGATCATCGGTTCGCCATGGATGTCGGCCAGCGGCTTGTTCGGCAGCCGGGTCGCGGCCAAGCGCGCGGGAATGACGACGATAGGGTTGGAGGCGGCGGGGTTGGACGAAGTCATGATGCCGCGTCATCCTCCGTTGCCGCGACGCCGTCAAGACCGGGCCGAATCCGGCATCGCCCGAGTATCGCCGAACCTGGCCGCGCGGCCGTCCTCCGCGGCGGCGGCAAAGGGTGTCGCAGCCGGACATCGCCCCTTGCCAGACCGATTGCAACGCCTCTACAAGACCCGCGGGCCCGCACGGTCGAATCGAGTCGTGCGTCCGGGGAGGTTGCCGTCGCGCTTCGAGGTGAGATCCGGCATGGAATTCAACAAAATATTCGCTGCTGTCCTGCTGGCCGGCATCATCGGAATGGCGACCGGCATCGTGGCCGATATCCTGGTCTCGCCGGAGCCGCTGCACGAGAACGCGTACAAGGTCGACACCAGCGCCGTCGCCGCCGCTCCGGCTGCCGGCGCCGAGCAGGCCGGGCCGCCGATCGCGCCGCTGCTGGCCGCGGCCGATCCGGCCAAGGGCCAGGCCCTGTCGAAGGCCTGCACCGCCTGCCACACCTTCGAGAAGGGCGGCGCCAACAAGGTCGGCCCGAACCAGTGGAACCTGGTCGACGCACCGATGGGCCACAAGGAAGACTTCAACTACTCGGCCGCGATCAAGAAGAAGCACGAGGAAGGCGCGCACTGGACCTATGAGGAGCTGAACGAGTTCCTGGCCGGTCCGAAGACGCACATTCCGGGCACGACCATGACCTATGCCGGCATGAAGAGCGAGAAGGACCGCGCCGACCTGATCGCCTGGCTGCGCACCAACGCCGACACGCCCGCGCCGCTGCCGAGCCCGGATGCCGCGCCGGCTGGCGGTGCGGCCCCTGCCGGCGGCGCTGCCCCGGCTGGAGGCGAGGCGCCGGCAGGCGGCGCCGGGGCCCCCCCCGGCGGGGGGGGGGGGGGGGGGCCCGCGCGGGGGGGGGGCGGCGCCGCCCCCT
>NZ_JASATH010000284.1:0-6908 GCF_038440215.1 Inquilinus sp. OTU3971
GGGGGGGGGTGGGGTGGGCCCCACTCCTGCCTCGCCCCCCCCCCCCCGCCCCCCACGACCTGGGCCGGCTTTCGCCGGCCCTTGCTTTGACCGAACGCCCGGTCAGGCGACCGGCTTCGCCTTCTCCGGCCGGGCGGCATTGATCCGCCGCAGCACCAGGTCGCGCTCCTCGCGCACCTGGATCTCGCGGCCGCGGGCCAGCAGGACCGTGCGCGCCCTCGGATGGTGCCAACTCTGCGGCGCTCGCAGACCCTCCACCCGGGCGGCGACCACATGCACCGGCGTGCCGGACGGCGTGGTCAGCCGGGCGACGGAGACGCCGTTCCCGAGCTTCTTCAGCACCGTCGGCAGCGAGTCCGTAAGATAGGCCTCCTGCTCATCGGCGGCTGCGGTGCCGAAATCGATCTTGGTGCGGCCGGGGATCTCGCCCGACCGGTAGGATTCGCGGATGAAGACGATGTCGCCCTTCGGGATCGACACGGCGCCGCCCTGGTCGTCCGTCCCGGTCAACACGGCCTTGACCATGGAGTCTCCCTCCCAGTTTGCGGTTGATTCCTTGCGGAACCTGTTACTGGAAGATGGAATTAACCGGCGGGGGGATCAAGCGTTTGTGCGGTCACGCAAATCCGCGCACCGGCAGGTCCGGCCCGCGGCGCAGCCAGTTGCGCGGCGAATAGGCGGTGCGGCCGTCGGTGACGTGCAGCGTATAGGCGTGGCGCGACACCGGCGACCGGTTCGGCGCGCTGTAATGCGGCAGCCGGCCGTGGAAGCAGACCAGCGCGCCGGCCTTGACCTCGACCGGCACCGCGGTGGCGTCGGTCGGCCAGGGCGTGGCGTCCAGCGTTTCCATCCGGGTCGCGCCATCCTCCAGCAGGAAGCGCTCGCGCAGCGGGCCGCGATGGCCGCCGGGCTCGACCCACAGGCAGCCATTCGACCGGTCGGCATCCTCCAGCGCGAACCAGAAGGTGGTGACGCTGATCGGCGTGGTCTCGAAGAAGCTGGCGTCCTGGTGCCAGCGCACCTCGCCGCCGATGCCCGGCTGCTTGAAGATGTACATCGACTGCCAGATCTGCGGCTCGGCCAGGCCCAGATCGGCGGCCAGCGCGGCCAGCTTCAGGTCGCGCGAGAACCGGTCGAACACCGGGTCCAAATCGTGCAGCGCATGGCCGATCTTGTTGATCGACAGCGCCTTGGCCTGGCGTAGCCGGCCGTTCCCGTCGAACGCCTCCTCCTCGAAGAAGCAGCGGATCTTGTCGCCGGAGGTCAGGAAGTATTCGTCGGATTTCCGCTCCTGCTCCCTGGTGGTGAAGATCGAGACGGTGTCGCCGGGATCGAAGGCCTCGACGATCGCCTCGGCCCGGGCGCGGACGGCACGGATCTCCTCGATCGGCTTGAAGCCCTCCAGCACCAGATAGCCGTCGCGTCCGTACTGCGCTTTCTGCGTCTCGCTCAGCATCGCCGTCCTCGCTCCGATTCCATGGGCAGTCTAGCGCGATCGCCGTCCCTGGCACCGGTCTTGCTTGCAATCGCACTGAAACAATGCTCGGACGGTTCGGGGAACAGGCGGGGGACGGCGATGGCCACGACGGAGATCGGCATCACGGCAGGCGGCGCAGCGGCGGACCGGCCGGATGCGACGGCGCGGCGAGCGCTGGTGGCCTCGGCGGTCGGCTACGCCATGGACGGGTTCGACCTGCTGATCCTCGGCTTCATGCTGTCGGCGGTGGCGGCGGGGCTCAGCCTGACCCCGGCCGAATCGGGGTCGCTGGTGACCGCGACGCTGATCGGCGCGGTGGCCGGCGGCATCCTGTTCGGCATGCTCAGCGACCGCCTCGGCCGGGTGCGGGTGCTGACCTGGACCATCCTGCTCTTCGCCGTCTTCACCGGCCTCTGCGCCCTGGCGCAGGGCTATTGGGACCTGCTGGCCTACCGAACCATCGCCGGGCTCGGCCTCGGCGGCGAGTTCGGCATCGGCATGGCGCTGGTGGCGGAGACCTGGCCGGCCCGGTACCGGGCCCGCGCCTCCTCCTATGTCGGGCTCGGCTGGCAGGCCGGCGTGCTGGCGGCGGCCCTGGCCACGCCGCTGCTGCTGCCGGTGATCGGCTGGCGCGGCATGTTCGCGATCGGCTTGCTGCCGGCGGTGGTGTCCTTTGTCGTCCGCCGCACCATCGGCGAGCCGGCGCTGTTCCTCGATCGTGCTACCCGGCCACGCCAGGGCAATGCGCTGCGGCTGCTGGTCAAGGACGCCCGCACCACCCGGATCAGCTTCGCCGTCTTCATCCTCTGCTCGGTGCAGAACTTCGGCTATTACGGGCTGATGATCTGGCTGCCGACCTATCTGTCGACGGCGATGGGCTATTCCCTGACCAAATCGGCGCTGTGGACGGTGGTGACCATACTCGGCATGTGTGTCGGCATCGGCGCCTTCGGCCATCTGGCCGACCGGATCGGCCGGCGCCCGACCTTCATCCTGTTCCAGGCCGGCGCCGCGATCATGGTCGTGGTCTACGCCCAGATGACCTCGCCGACGGCCTTGCTGCTGGGCGGCGCGGTGATGGGGCTGTTCGTCAACGGCATGATCGGCGGCTACGGCGCGCTGATGTCGGAGCTGTACCCGACCGAGGCGCGGGCGACGGCGCAGAGCGTGCTGTTCAACCTCGGCCGCGGCGTCGGCGGCTTCGGCCCGCTGGTGGTCGGCGCCCTCGCCTCGCAGTATTCCTTCAGCCTGGCGATCGGGCTGCTGGCGGTCATCTATGTGGTCGACATCGGCGCCACGCTGATGCTGCCGGAAACCAAAGGCGTGGAGCTGGAGTAGGGGTCGCCGTCAGAGACCGTTTCGAAATGCGCTGGTGTGAGTCGGCTGGCGGTGGTTTCGAGAACCGGAGCGCAGCGGACATTGGTCCGTGAGCACCGGAAGCGGAGAAACCGCCGTCAGACGGCCGCACCAGTAGCATTTCCAAACGGTCTCAGCCCACCGGCCGGGTCGCCTGCTCAAGCCAGGCGCGGTCCTCGCCCTCCAGCTGCGGGCCGACGATGTCCCGCACCTTGGCGTGGTAGGCGTCCAGCCAGGCGCGCTCGTCCGGGGTCAGCAGCGCCGCATCGACCAGGGCCAGGTCGATCGGCGCGAAGGTGATGGTCTCGAACTCGTAGAAGGTCCGGGTCTCGTCGCTCAGCGCTGCGCAGGGCTGCACCACCACCAAAGTCTCGGTGCGGATGCCGTAGCGGCCGGCGGCGTAGTAGCCGGGCTCGTTCGACAGGATCATGCCGGGCTCCAGCGCGATCGTGCTCGGTGTCTTGGCGATCCGCGCCGGTCCCTCATGCACGCTGAGATAGCTGCCGACGCCATGGCCGGTGCCGTGATCGTAGTCGAGCCCATGCTCCCACAACGGCCGACGGGCGAAGGCGTCGATCTGCGACCCGGTGGTGCCCTTCGGGAAGCGCGCGGTCGAGATCGCGATATGGCCCTTCAGCACCAGGGTGAAGTTGCGCCGCATCTCCTCGGTCGGGGTGCCGACGATGATGGTGCGGGTGATGTCGGTGGTGCCGTCGCGATACTGCCCGCCGCTGTCGACCAGATAGACATTGCCCGGCTCAATCCGACGGTTGCTCTCGGCGCTGAAGCGGTAGTGGGGCAGGGCGGCGTTCGGGCCGGCGGCGGAGATGGTGTCGAAGCTGAGGTCGCGCAGTGCGCCGGTGGCGACCCGGAACTCCAGCAGCTTGGCGGCAGCCCCGGCCTCGTCCAGCGCGCCGGACGGCGCCTCGCGCGCCAGCCAGGCCAGGAAGCGGCTGACCGCGGCGGCGTCGCGGCGATGCGCGGCGCGGGTACCCTCCAGCTCCACCGCGTTCTTGCGGGCGCGGGGCAGGGCGCAGGGGTCGGCGCCGACATCGACCTTGGCGCCCTTCAGCCGGTCCTGCACCCAGGCGCTGGCCGAGACGGCGTCGATCCGCACAGCCTTGCCGGCGCGGCCCAGCCCCTCCAGCGTCTGGCCCAGCGTGCTCGGCGGCTGGATCGCCACCTCGTTGCCGAGATGGGTGTCGACGCCCGGCACCAGCTTGCGCCGGTCGATGAACAGGTCGACCAGACCGTCGGCGTGCAGCACGGCGAAGGACAGCGGCAGCGGCGTGTGCGGCACGTCGGCGCCGCGCAGGTTCAACAGCCAGGCGACGCTCTCCGGCGCGCTCAGCACCACCGCGTCCAGCCGGTCGCGCCGCAGCGCCTCGGCCAGCTCGGCCCGCTTCTCGCGCGCATCCTTGCCGGCGACGTCCAGCGCCTGGACGATGGTGGGCGAAATCGGGGCCGGCGGCTGGTCGGTCCACAGCGTGTCGATCGGGTTCTCCTCGACCGCCACCAGCGTGCCGCCCGCGGCCTCCACCGCCTTGCGGGCCTTCTCGACCCAGGCGACGGTGACCAGGCGCGGGTCGTAGCCGGCTCGGCCGCCTTTCGGCAGCGCCTCGGCCAGCCAGGCCTCGTGCGGCTCCTGGTGCAGGTGCCGCCGCTCCCACAGCGCCGGGTCGGTCTGCTGCTGGGCCTGGATGGTGTAGCGGCCGTCGATGAAGATCGCCGCCCGCTCGGCGGTGACCACGGCGATGCCGGCGGAGCCGGTGAAGCCGGTCAGCCAGGCCAGGCGCTCGGCCCGGGCCGGCAGGTATTCGCCCTGATGCTCGTCGGCATGCGGCACGACATAGGCATCCAGACTAAGCCGGGTGAGTGCCCCGCGCAGCGCGGCCAGCCGCTCCGCCGGCTTCGGTCCGGCCGGGCGGCGGGCGGCGGCGACCGCGGCCTTGGCGGCGCGCAGCCGCTTGGCCTGGGCCTCGGTGGCGCCCGGCACCGCCAGCTCCATCCATTCGCGGTCGTCCAGCGCCGCGGGCGCGGCGATCACGCCCTCCAGCAGCTCCTGCAGCCAGGCGGCGTCGTAGCGGCCGCCGGTGTCGGCAGAAGCGGCGGCGAGGGCATCGGCGAGATCGGTGGTCATCGGCAGCGCGTCCGTCAGCGAGGGCGGCCCGGGCGCCCAAGCGCCGGGCGGGATGAATCCTTATCGCGCATCGGGCGGGGCGGGGGAAGCGGCTGGGCACCGTCGCGCTCAAGCCCGGCGCGGCCGCGTAAAGTGATATGTTGCTATGCACAAATTCGATATTGCGCTGCACAAGAAAGCGCGCATTCTATCGATGTGAGACCGCCGATCCGGCGATCGATCCACCAATGACAATCTCGGAAACGTCTCCCGGAAGCAGCGTTCCTCCATGCCGTCACGGCGGGGCCGCGGCGGATGTTGCAACGCAATAACCTGCACCAGCAGGAAGCGGAAACACGGGACACACGATCATGGGATACCAGCTTCTCGCCACTCTCATCCGCGGCTTCTTCCGGATCCGCGGCGGCATCGACCGCAGCCTGACCTATCACGAGCTGATGGAGCTGACCGACCGGCAGCTCGAGGACATCGGCCTGACCCGCAACCTGATCGAGACGGTGCTGGTGCAGGGCGACGACGACGTGACGGCCATGCTGCCGGAAGGCGCGGTCCGCGCCTCGCTGCAGCGCGCCGCCAACACCAACCGGCTCGCCAGCGTGGCCTGACCGGCCGGCTCGGCCTGATCAGCGTTCGGTTGCGTCGACGGCGGGCGTCTCCGGCGCCCGCGGGTCGAGCCCGATGGCGCCCTGGGTCGCCGGCTGCACCGACACGAAGCCCGGCCGCGACTCGGCCGGGGCGCGCGCCCTCTGCCCCATCCGGTAGAGGGTGAAGGCCACCAGCACCACGTTCACCGCGCCGACGAAGGCGAACAGCGTCGGCGTGCCCAGTTGCACCATCAGCAGGCTGGCCGGCACCGGGCCGACCACGGCGCCGATGGCATAGATCAGCAGCAGGCCGCTCGAGGTCTCGACGAACTCCCCGGCCCGGACCTGGTCGAAGGTGTGCGCCAGGGCCAGCGGGTACAGCGGCAGCGAGAAGGCGCCGTACAGGAAGGCCAGGCCGATCACCGCCGTCCCCGGCAGCCAGTCGACCGCCAGCAGCGCCGCGCCGGCGGCCGCGGTGCCGATGCCCGAGATCGCGATCGTCCAGCGCCGGTCGACCCGGTCGGACAGCCGGCCCAGCGGCCATTGCCCGGCGGCGCCGCCCAGCACCGCCACGCTCATGAACAGCGCCACGGTCGCGGCGTCGAAGCCGCGCGCCTGGGCGAAGACCGGCCCCAGCGACCAGAAGGCGGCGTTGCCGATGCCGACCACCAGGCAGGCGGCGGCCCCGACCGGCGAGGTCGCGACCAGCCGGGCCAGCCGCAGCCGCACTGCCTCCGGCACCGGCGGCGCCGCCACGCGGGTCATCGCGACCGGCAGCACCGCCAAACAGATCATGATCGCGATCCAGGTGAAGGCGGTCATCGGGTTGCCGGTCTCCACCCCCAGCAGCATCTGGCCGATGGTGATCGCGACCAGGGTGACGATGGTGTAGAGCGACAGCACCGTGCCGCGGGTGCGGCTGGTCGCCTGCTCGTTCAGCCAGCTCTCGATCACCATGAACACCACGGCGAAGCAGAAACCGGTGCCGCCGCGCAGCACGATCCAGGGCGCCGGGTGGACATATTGCGGGAAGGACAGGGCGACCGCCGCCGCCAGCGCCGCCACCGCCGCGAAGGTGCGGACATGGCCGGCGCGGCGGACCAGATGCGGACCCAGCAGGCAGCCCAGCACGAAGCCGGCATAGTAGCCGGAGCCGAGCAGGCCGGTGACCACGGTGCCGAAGCCGGCATCGGTCGCCCGCACCGCCACCAGCACCGCCTGCAGCCCGTTGCCGCACAGCATCAGCCCGACCCCGGCCAGGAGCGCGGCGACGGAGGAGAGGACGGCGGACATGGGATGAACCTCGGCGGCACCGGCGACGGAGAATCCCGCCGCCGGAGATCCAGCCTAG
>NZ_JASATH010000285.1:0-6831 GCF_038440215.1 Inquilinus sp. OTU3971
GCCCAAAGGACATTCTGAAAAGGTCCCGCTTGCGGGAGAGGTCGGACATCCGAAGGATGTCCCGGTGAGGGGATAGCGGCCTCGCCGAAAGCACGGCTTTGCCGCGAGCGAGCAATGGATCTGCCCGGTCCTGAAACGCCGATCCTGGTGTCGCGGCCGAGCCGCCCTCACCCGGTCTCGCTGCGCGAGCCCGACCTCTCCCGCAAGCGGGAGAGGCAATTTGATAACGCTCGGAGATGGGTGAATCGGATAGCCCGCGAGGGAGGGGGGACTCACCGAGCCGTCACCGGAAGGACGCACCCACTCCGCCCGGATTCTTCTCAAATTGCAGAGGCCTGTTGCCGCCGAACCACAAGGGCGGCGCCAACGCCACGAATGGGACGCCATGCCAATTATTGGGACGCCCAGCGGAGTGACGACATCCGAACCGTGAGGAATTCTTGCATCGTCCGCTAGCTGGAAAAGATCGAAGAAACAAAGCCGTCCCAGGCATGCCGATCGGCAAAAAGAGGGACAGCATTTACTTCGATCTTCTTCGGGTCGGCGACGAGAGAGGACGACGGTCCTGGCCAATCCTGTGCGGGTGGCCCGGTTCGACGCCACGTTCGATGGATATCGCAGGTCGTGTTGGGGGGAGGGGCGGATGAGTCGATCGGGTGATCGGTCCCTGGATGTCGAAGCGGCGGGGCCGGACGGGTCCGCCGCCGGCGTGCTTGTGGACGGGCCGGGCGGACGGCCGCCGGATCCGCGACCCGTATCCGATTCCCTCATCCATCGGCTGCCGGACGCACCGGCGGCGCATGCGTTTCAGACTGGCATTTCAGCGGGGAGTGACATCATGAGCGGCAACCACATCGAGTCCCGGCAGAGCGTCCGGCGTCATTCCTCCCATTTCGCCAGCAACTGGGTCGCCGGTGCCGACCAGCCCAGCAAGTCCCTGCGGCGGCGCCTGATGGCGGCGCTGCGCCTGGCGCATCGCGCGCTCGGGATGAAGCGGGACCGGCTGGGTCTCGGGGCCCTCGGCACCGGCGGCGCCGTCGGCGGCGCCACGCTCGCCGTGGCCGGCACCGCGGCGGCGCCGGCCACCGTGTTCGGGGTGCTGCGCCGGGCCAGGGGGCTCTACGCCGCCATTTCGCTGGCGACGCTGATGGGGCAGTTCGCGACGCCGGCCTTCGCGCAGGTCACCCTCGGTCCTGGCAGCACCGCCGCCTCCGCCGCGACCGCCGTGGGCACCAACGCCACGGCGAACGGCGTCGACTCCATAGCGTTGGGCACCAACACCACCGCAACCGGCAATGCTTCGATCTCGATCGGCTATACCAACAGCACCAACGGCCTCAATGCGATCGCCATCGGTGTCTTCTCGAACGCGGTTGGCACCAACGCCCTCGCCCTGGGCGGGAACGCCGACGCCTTAGCGGACGGAGCAACAGCCTTCGGCGTCAACTCCACGGCAAGCGGCGTCAGTGCGACCGCCGTTGGCGCTGCCTCCAAGGCCACCGGGGGGAATTCGGCGGCGTTCGGCATCGCTTCGAACGCGAGCGGCGGTAATTCGATCGCCGCAGGCGCCAGCGCCACTGCGAGCGGCGCGAGCTCGTCGGCCTTCGGCCCGAGCGCGCTCGCCAACGCCATCCAGTCGACGGCGCTGGGATTTGGGGCACAATCGACCGCCGAGAATTCCGTCGCGGTCGGATCTTCGGCCAAGGCCAGCGGCCTCGGTTCGGTGGCCATGGGGCTGTCGGCCAACTCGAGCAGCAACAGCTCGATCGCGATCGGCTGGCAGTCGATCGCCTCCCAGGTGAACTCGGTCTATCTCGGCGCGCGCACCGTCGCGGGAAGTGGGGCCACCGCGGAGAGCGCCATCGGCATCGGCACCGATGTGACGGCATCCGCACTGGACGCGATCGCCATGGGCCGCGTCTCGAAGGCGACCGGTATCGGCGCCATCGCAACAGGGGTGAGTTCCAACGCCGCGGGCCAAGCCGCCGTCGCGGTCGGCTCCACCGCCAATGCGGCCGGCAACTTCTCGCTGGGCCTGGGCAACGGGGCCGTGTCGAGCGGAGTCGGCTCGGTGGCGGCGGGCTCGGGAGCCCAGGGCACGGGCGTTTCCTCCACAGCAGTCGGCAACAACGCGGCCGCCATAGGCCCCAGCGCCACGGCGCTGGGCGCCGCCGCGGTCGCAAGCGACGTCAATGCGGTCGCGGTCGGCCGTTCGGCCAGTGCCTCCGACGCCGGCGCCATAGGCGTGGGCTCCCTCGCCACTGCCACGGCATTGAATTCCACGGCGATCGGTGCCGGCTCCAGCGCGGGGGCGGAAAATGCGTTCGCCGGGGGACGTTCGGCCAATGCCGCAGGCCTGAATTCCATCGCCATCGGCACGACGGCCAATGCGACGGCCACGGGTGCCACCGCGCTCGGCAATGCCTCTCAAGCCCTGGCGGCCTCGAGCGTGGCGCTGGGCGACACCAACACCGTGGCGGCGGCGGCCGGCCCCGGCTCGGTCGCGATCGGCCACAACTCGGTGGTGAACGGCGGTACGGGCGCGGTGGCGATCGGCGAAGGCCAGGTCGTCAACGGCAACGGCGCGGTCGCGATCGGCGATCCGAACACCGTCAGCGGCACCGGCGCCGTGGGCATGGGCGCCAACAACGCGGCGACCGGCGACGGCGCCGTGGCGCTGGGCAACACCAACATCGCCAACGGGCTCAGCGCCGTGGCGCTGGGCAACGCCGCCAACGCCACCGGCACCAGCACCGTTGCCCTGGGCAACGCGTCGGCGGCCGGCGCGGACAACGCGATCGCGCTCGGCAACGGCGCCACGGCCGGCCAGGCGGGGTCTGTGGCGCTGGGCTCGGGCTCGGTGACGGCGGCCGCGGTCGCCACGCCCAGCACGGTGATCGGCGGCACCACCTACAACTTCGCCGGGGCGGCCCCGACCAGCACGGTCAGCGTCGGCGCGGCAGGTGCCGAGCGCACCATCACCAATGTCGCAGCCGGCCGGATCGCGGGGGACTCGACCGACGCCATCAACGGCAGCCAGCTCTTCGCCACCAACCAGGCGATCTCGGCCATCGCCGCCAGCACGCCGACCCACTACGTCAGCGTGAACGACGGCGGCGTGCAGCAGGGGAACTACACCAACAACGGCGCCACGGGCGCCAATGCCATTGCGATCGGCCCCGAGGCTTCGGCGACGGGGACGAACTCGATGGCCGTAGGCTTCAACACCAAGGCGACAGGCGGCTCGGGCCAAGCCTTCGGTTCCGGCAGCATCACCAGCGCGGATCTCGCTCTTGCCGCGGGCCTCCAAGCCACGGCAGGGGGGGTGGGGGCCACGGCTGTCGGCCTGCATGCCAACGCCTTGGGCGTGACCTCGATCGCGATGGGCAACGCAGCCAACGCGACGGCCACGAACGCGATCTCGGTGGGCAGCCTGGCCAACGCGGCGGCCGCGGACAGCATCGCCATCGGGACCAGCGCCGTCGCCACGGGGCCGTCGGGCGGCGCGATCGCGGTCGGCCTGAACGCCAACGCCACCGGGTCCTTCACGACCGCGGTCGGCACGGACGCGAAGGCCAATGGCGATTGGGCGACGGCCTTCGGCCAGAACGCCAATGCGGCGGCCCAGCAGGCCCAGGCCCTCGGCGCGGGGAGCGTCGCCTCGGGCCAGTTCGCGCTCGCGACCGGCTTCCAAGCCGCTGCATCTGGGCTGGCGTCCACGGCGGTCGGTTTTCACGCCAACGCCTCGGCCGAGAACGCGATTGCGGTGGGCAATGCGGCCAACGGGGCGGCCGCAAACGCCACGGCGGTCGGCGCCTCCGCCACGGTCTCGGCCGTGAACGGCACTGCGGTCGGCAGCGGGGCCGTCGCCGCGGGAACCAATGGCGGCGCGACCGCGATCGGCACCAACGCCAATGCCGCCGGCGAGTTCTCGGTGGCGGCCGGCATCAATGCCAAGGCGGGCGACCACGCCTCGATCGCGATCGGCACCGGCACGAACGCGTCCGGGGCCCGCGCCGTCGCCATCGGCGACACCGTCCAGTCCACCGGTGCCGGTTCGATCGCCATCGGCGCCAACGGCACCGCGCAGGCCAAGGCGACGGCGGATGACGCCATCGCCCTGGGCGGGGCTTCGGCCGCCAGCCAGGCGGCAGCCGTGGCCCTGGGCAGCGGCGCCACGGCCGGCCAGGCCGGCGCCGTGGCGCTGGGCTCGGGCTCGGTGACCGCGGCAGCGGTCGGCACGGCCAGCACCACCATCGCCGGCACGACCTACAACTTCGCCGGCACCGCGCCGACCAGCACGGTCAGCGTTGGGGCCCCGGGCGCCGAGCGGACCATCACCAATGTCGCGGCCGGGCGAATCGACGCCACCTCGACCGACGCCATCAACGGCAGCCAGCTCTTCGCCACCAACCAGGCGCTGGAATCCAGCATCGCGGGCGCGGCCGTCCACTACTACAGCGTCAATGACGGCGGCACGCACGGAGCGAACTACGCCAATGACGGCGCGAGCGGCGCCAATTCGATGGCGGCCGGCATCGGCGCCACGGCGTCGGGCGCCCAGGACGTGGCGCAGGGCTTTGGGGCGAACGCTTCGGGCGGCGATGCCGTGGCGTTGGGCACCAACACCAAGGCGGCGGCCTCCAGCAGCATTGCGATCGGCGCCAATGCCGCGGCCGCGGGAGTGAGCGGTTCGACGGCGGTGGGTGCCAACTCCAGCGCCAGCGCCAGCAACAGCCTGGCGCTCGGCGAGTTCGCCAGCGCGTCCGGCGAGTTTTCGGCGGCTGTCGGTCCGGGCGCGACGGCGACGGCGGCGAACGCGACGGCGGTCGGCGTCCTGGCCAAGGCGAGTGCGGGTGCCGCGATCGCCGTCGGCCTCAACTCGAATGCGTCGAGCGAGTGGGCGACCGCGATCGGCACCAATACGATCGCAAGCGACCAGGGGGCGGTTTCGATCGGCACCAATACAGTCGCGAGTGCCCAGAGCGCGATCTCGATCGGCACCAACAGCCAGGCTCTCGCCTCCACAAGCACGGTCCTGGGCACCCTCAACACGGTGGCGGCCGCGGCCGGCCCCGGCTCGGTCGCGATCGGCACCAACTCGCAGGTGCTGGGCGGCGCCGGGGCGGTGGCGATCGGCCAGGGCCAGGTGGTGAACGGCGACGGCGCGGTCGCGATCGGCGATCCGAACTCGGTGACCGGCACCGGCGCCGTGGGCATGGGCGCCAACAACACGGTCAACGGCGACGGGGCGGTTGGCATCGGCAACACCAATGTGGCCAACGGCCTCAGCGCGGTGGCGCTGGGCAATGCCGCGAACGCGACGGGCGCCAGCACCATCGCCCTGGGAGACACAGCCGCCGCGACAGGCGGCAGCAGCATCTCCATCGGCCGAATCAGTCAGGCGAGCGGCCTCAACGCCGTGGCAATGGGCGTCGGCACCAACGCCAGCGCCGACTCCGCCATTGCCTTGGGCAATGCGAGCACCGGTTCCGGCATCTTGTCGGTGGCGATCGGCGCAGTGGCCAATGCGACGGCGGACAGCGCCATCGCCCTGGGCGCCAGAACCAACGCGACGGCGGCGGCCGCCACCGCGATCGGCGACGGCGCCACGGCCGGCCAGGCGGGCGCCGTGGCGCTGGGCTCGGGCTCGGTGACCGCGGCGGCGGTCGGCACCGCCGGCACGGTGATCGGCGGCACGGCCTACAACTTCGCCGGGGCGACCCCGACCAGCACGGTCAGCGTCGGCAGCGCCGGCAACGAGCGCACCATCACCAATGTCGCGGCCGGCCGGATCGCGCTCGACTCGACCGACGCTATCAACGGCAGCCAGCTCTTCGCCACCAACCAGGCGGTCGAGGCCATCGCCGCCAGCAACCCCGTCCACTACTACAGCGTGAACGACGGCGGCACGCCCGGCGCGAACTACATCAACGACGGCGCGACCGGCCTCAACGCCATGGCGGCCGGCATCGGGGCGGTGTCGTCGGGCAACGGCTCGGTGGCGATGGGCTACCAGTCCAACGCGGCGGGCGGGACCGCGATCGCCCTCGGCAGCGGGGCGGCCGCCAGCACGGTCAGCGGCGGCCCCATGGCCCTCGGCTCCAACTCCAAGGCCCTGGTGACGGGTGGCGACGGCTCGCCGATCGCCATCGGCATCGCCTCCAACGCCAGCGGGGCCGCCGGCACGGCGCTTCCGGGCGGCTTCACCTCCTTCGAGGCGGTCGCGCTGGGCAACTCCGCGACGGCGACAGGCCAGGGCGGCACGGCCGTCGGTGGTGCGGCCTCTGCGACCGGGACCTGGTCCACCGCCCTCGGCCAGAACGCCAACGCCTCCGCGGATCGCACCACGGCGGTCGGCGTCCTCGCCAACGCGGCGGCCGCGGACGCGGTCGCCCTGGGCAACGGCGCCACGGCCGGCGATGCCGGCGCGGTGGCGCTGGGCACGGGCTCGGTGACGGCGGCGGCGGTCGGCACGGCCAGCACCACCATCGCCGGCACGACCTACAACTTCGCCGGCGCCACGCCGGGCTCGACGGTCAGCGTCGGCGCGGCGGGGGCCGAGCGGACGATCACCAACGTGGCGGCCGGGCGGATCGCGGGCGACTCCACCGATGCGATCAACGGCTCGCAGCTCTTCGCCACCAACACGGCGGTGGACGATATCGCCAGCCAGATCACCGACGTCACCGGCAAGCTGACGCACTACTACAGCGTCAATGACGGCGGCACGGCGGGCGGGAACTTCAACAACGACGGCGCCACCAGTGCGGGTGCCCTGGCGGCCGGCATCGGGGCCGTGGCCGCGGGCGGGCCCCGCGCCGCCGGGGG
>NZ_JASATH010000286.1:0-6810 GCF_038440215.1 Inquilinus sp. OTU3971
CTGCTGTTTTCCTGCGGGCCCCTATCCCGGGCTTAAAAAAAGGGGCGCCACCCGACCCGCAGGCCCCCCTTTTTGTTCGGAGCACTGCTGCGATCCCGCGTCAGCGCGACCGTGAGCGGAAGCGCTCGCGCGGGCTCTCGCCGATCCGGGTGCCGGCGCGCATCCCCCGCAAGGCCGTGGTCTCGCGCCAGGGCAGCGCGGCGTCCGCAAGTGGCTCGGCCATCTGGCGGCGCGGGGCTGCATCGACCACGCGGCGGGGCGCCTCCCCCGCCCCGGAGCCCTCGACCAGTTCGGTCAGGGCGTCATAGACCTGCCGGATGATCTCCGGCACATGCGTGGCCGAGGTCGTGGTTCCGCGCAGATGGGCGGCGACGATCGCCGCGGTGACTTCGAGAACCTGGTTCGGCGTCGACAGCGCCGCCGCGCCGATCTCATCGATGGGCATCCGGCCCCCTCGTTGCTGTTGCTCTACCCGGTGACCTTCCTAGGACGCCCGGATGGCGACGCTTATTCCGCCGGAAATGAATTTCCGACCAGGCCGTCGCCACCGCCCAACAAGGATCGAGCGGCGGATCGGTTCCCTCATAGTCACCGACTGCGCCGGATCGTCGCTGCCGCCGTCATGTCGGCCCCGAAAAGCAGAAGAGCCCGGCTCGCGCCGGGCTCTTCCAAAGGTTCAGGCAGTAAAGCGGGTTACGCCGCGTCCTTCACCATGCTGCGCAGCACATACTGCAGGATGCCGCCGTTCTTGAAGTATTCCAGCTCGTCCAGCGTATCGATGCGGCTGAGCAGGGTCACGTCCTGGCGGCTGCCGTCGGCCCGGGTGATGGTCAGCACCATCTCCTGGCGCGGCTTCAGCCCTTCGGCGATGCCCAGAATGTCGAAATGCTCGGTGCCGTCGAGCTTCAGATCCGCCCGGGTGGTGCCGCCGGTGAACTGCAGCGGCAGCACGCCCATGCCGACCAGGTTCGAGCGGTGGATGCGCTCGAAGCTCTCGGCCACGACCGCCTTGACGCCGAGCAGGCGGGTGCCCTTCGCCGCCCAGTCGCGGCTGGAGCCGGTGCCGTATTCCTTGCCGGCGATGATCACCAGCGGCACGCCCTCGGCCTGGTAGCGCATCGAGGCGTCGTAGATCGGCAGCATCTCGCCCGAGGGCTGATGCTTGGTGAAGCCGCCCTCGACGCCCGGCACCAGTTCGTTCTTGATGCGGATGTTGGCGAAGGTGCCGCGCATCATCACTTCATGGTTGCCGCGGCGGGCGCCGTAGCTGTTGAAGTCGAGCGGCCGGACCTGGTGCTCCAGCAGATAGTCGCCCGCCGGGCTGTCCTTCTTGATCGAGCCGGCCGGCGAGATGTGGTCGGTGGTGACGCTGTCGGCCAGCACGGCCAGCAGGCGGGCGCCGCGCATATCGGTCAGCGGCTCCGGCTCCTTCTGCATGCCGGTGAAGAAGGGCGGGTACTGGACGTAGGTCGACCCCGGATTCCAGTTGTAGGTCTCGCTCTCCACCGTCTCGATGCTCCGCCACTCCTGCGGGCCCTCGAACACATTGGCGTAGCGGCTGCGGAACATCTCCGGCGTCAGGCACTGCTCGATCGTCTCGGCGATCTCCTGCGCGGTCGGCCAGACATCCTTCAGATAGACCGGCTGGCCGTCGCTGCCGGTGCCCAGCGGCTCGGTGGTGATGTCCTTGGTCATGCTGCCGAGCAGGGCGTAGGCGACCACCAGCGGCGGCGAGGCCAGGTAGTTCGACCGCACATGCGGGCTGATGCGGCCCTCGAAATTGCGGTTGCCCGAGAGCACGGCCGCGACGTTCAGGTTGCCCTTCTCGACCGCCGCGGCGATCTCATCCGGCAGCGGGCCGGAATTGCCGATGCAGGTGGTGCAGCCATAGCCGACGGTGTTGAAGCCGACGGCGTCGAGGTCGACGTTCAGGCCGGCCGCGTTCAGGTACTCCGTGACCACCTGGCTGCCCGGGGCCAGCGAGGTCTTGACCCAGGGCTTGCGGGTCAGGCCGCGCTCGCGCGCCTTGCGGGCGACCAGGCCGGCCGCGACCATCACCGACGGGTTCGAGGTGTTGGTGCAGCTGGTGATCGCCGCGATCACCACGTCGCCATGGTCGAGGTCATGGTCCATGCCGTCGACCTTGGTCGGGGCCGGGGCGGTGCCGGCATCGGCCAAAAGCTTGGTGAAGGCGCCCGCGGCCTGGGTCAGGGCGACCCGGTCCTGCGGCCGCTTCGGGCCGGCCAGCGACGGCTCGACGTCGCCCAGGTCCAGCTCCAGCGTGTCGGTGTAGACCGGCTCCGGCGAATGGGCGTCGCGCCACATGCCCTGGGCCTTGGCATAGGCCTCGACCAGGCGGACGCGGTGCGGATCGCGGCCGGAGAACTCGAGATAGCGCAGCGTCTCGGCGTCGATCGGGAAGAAGCCGCAGGTGGCGCCGTATTCCGGGGCCATGTTGCCGATCGTGGCGCGGTCGGCCAGGGTCATGTGGTCCAGGCCCTCGCCGTAGAACTCGACGAACTTGCCGACCACGCCCTTCTTGCGCAGCATCTGGGTGACCGTCAGCACCAGGTCGGTGGCGGTGCGGCCTTCCTTCAGCTTGCCGGTGATCTTGAAGCCGATCACCTCGGGGATCAGCATCGACACCGGCTGGCCCAGCATCGCCGCCTCGGCCTCGATGCCGCCGACGCCCCAGCCCAGCACGGCCAGGCCGTTGACCATGGTGGTGTGGCTGTCGGTGCCGACCAGCGTGTCGGGATAGGCGACCTGGTTGCCGGTGTTGCGGTCCTTCTCCACCCACACGGTCTGCGCCAGGTACTCCAGGTTCACCTGGTGGCAGATGCCGGTGCCGGGCGGGACGACGCGGAAATTGTCGAAGGCGGTCTGGCCCCAGCGCAGGAAGGCATAGCGCTCGTGGTTGCGCTCGAACTCCAGGTCGACATTCTGCTGGAAGGCGTTCGGGGTGCCGAAGGCGTCGACCATGACCGAGTGGTCGATCACGAGGTCGACGGCCGAGAGCGGGTTGATCCGCTGCGGGTCGCCGCCGAGCGCGACCATCGCCTGGCGCATCGCCGCAAGGTCCACCACCGCCGGCACGCCGGTGAAGTCCTGCATCAGCACGCGGGCCGGGCGGTAGGCGATCTCGCGGTCGGACCGGCGGTCCTTCAGCCATTGCGCCATCGCCTTGACGTCATCGACCGTGACCGACCGGTCATCCTCGAAGCGCAGCAGGTTCTCCAGCAGCACCTTCAGCGAGAAGGGCAGGCGGGCGACGTCGCCGAGCTGGGCTTGGGCGGCCTCGAGGCTGAAATAATCATAGCTCTTGCCGTCGACCGTCAGCTGACGGCGGGTCTTGAGCGTGTCATGTCCGGTGAAGGTCACGGAAGGGCTCCTTCGGTCGAAGGCTGGTCGCGAATGGGCTGTGCGGCCTTCATGTAGCGCGTCCGCGCAAGCCGTTCAAATGCAACGGGTTAAGAACCGTTCGCAACTGCGAAATCGGCGATCCGGGGCAGCACCCGGTTGGTGGCCTCGAAATGCGGCGCGTGCCGGCAATCCGGCACCAGCCAGGTCTCGCAAGGCCCGGGAACCCCGGCCTTTATGGCGTTCAGCTGGGCCGGCGTGCCGTATTCGTCCTCCGCCCCCTGGATCGCCAGCACCGGGCAGCGGATCGAGGGCAGCGCGTCGCGCATGTCGAAGCTGCGGAATCCGGGGGTCGGCCACAGCTCGGCCCAGTTGGCGAAGGTGGAGTCGGTCTTGTCGCCGTGATAGCGGGCCAGCACGGCGCGCAGCCTTGAGTCCGGGGCGTGGAAGGCGGCATAGGCGACGGCGATGCCGGCCAGGGTCTCGTCCTCGACGATGACATGCGCCGCCTCGGTCACCGCCCAGGCCGTGCGGCCGGGATGCGCCGCGGCGAAGATCAGGGCGATGCTGCCGCCGTCGCTGTGCCCGACCAGCCCGGCGCGGCTGATCCCGAGTGCGTCCAGCACCCGCGGCAGCGCTTCGCGCCCTTCCTGATACAGATAGTCGACGCCGCGCGGCCGCGGCAGCGGGTCGGACCGGCCGAAGCCCAGCCGGTCATGCGCCAGCACCGGATGGCCGGTGGCGACCGCCAGCCACGCCGCGACGTCGACGCCGCGGCGCGTCCATTGCGCGACGGAGCCGAGCCCTTCGTGTAGAAGAAGGATGGGGAGGCGCCCGGCACTGCCGGGCGGATCGAGGCGCTGCCAGTAAAGGCTGTGCCCGTCGACACGGACGAAACCGTCGCTGCGCTGCGGCGGGCTGGAATCGTTCGCCGGGGTGGCCGCCGGGTTGTCCATCCGCCGCTCCGTCATCAAGCCAACACAGGCTCGTCATGCCGTTGTCGCACTGCCGTGGTCAACAGGGCGCGCGAATGTCGGGGGAGAATGTCTATGGGCAAGTTCGGGATCGCCGTGCTCGGCGTGCTGCTGGCCTGTGCCGCGCTGCCGGCCGGGGCGGAGGGGATCGGGCAGCTGCGGCTGATCGGCGAGGCGACGCTGCCGAAGGGGCTGGACTATCAGGGCACCACGGTCGGCGGCCTGTCGGGGCTGGACTGGGACCCGGCCGCCCGGCAGTGGATCGCCCTCAGCGACGACCGGTCGGAGAAGGCGCCGGCCCGCTTCTACACTCTCTCCATCGACTACGACACCGATACGGTGCGCGGCATCGCCGTCACCGGCGTGACCACGCTGCGCGGCGCGGCCGGCAACGGCTTCGCGCCGAAGAGTGTCGACCCGGAGTCGATCCGCCGCGATCCCGCCAGCGGCCTCCTGTACTGGAGCAGCGAGGGCTGGGTGAAGGCCGGGATCGACCCGGCGATCAGCGTCGCCGCGCCGGATGGACGCTGGCAGCGCGGCTTCGACCTGCCACAGCGCTACCGCGTCTCCGAGGACAGGAACCTCGGCCCGCGGGACAATCTGGTGTTCGAAGGGCTCGCGCTGGCGCCCGACGGCCAGACCCTGTTCGCGTCGACCGAGAATGCGTTGGTCCAGGACGGTCCGGCGGCCTCGCTGGCGCAGGGCAGCCCGGTGCGCATCGCCAGCTTCGACACGGCGACCGGCGCGCCGGGGGCCGAGCATGTCTACATCACCGACCCGATCCCGGTGGCGCCGCTGCTGTCGGGCGGCTCGGCGGACAACGGCGTATCGGAGATCCTGCCGGGCGGCGACGGCACGTTCCTGGTGCTGGAGCGCGCCTACGCCCAGGGCCGCGGCAACTCGATCCGGCTGTACCGCGCCGACCCCACCCTGGCCACCGACGTTTCCCGGCTCGATTCGCTGCTCGATGGCAGCTGGCTCGCCATGCCGAAGACCCTCCTGCTCGATTTCGGCACGCTCGGCGTCGTCCTCGACAATTTCGAGGCGATGGGCTGGGGCCCGGACCTCGCCAACGGCCATCGCAGCCTCGTCGTGCTGTCCGACGACAACTTCAACCCGGTGCAGGTGACCAAGGCCCTGGTGTTCGAGGTGCTGCCCGACTGAGCATCCGGCCGGGCCCATGAGTCGTTCTCATCCGGGGGTGAGAAACCGCGATTGGACCGATGCCGGCCGCCGCCTCACCCTGGCCTTCCGAAACGAAGGAGCCGAGGGATGGAAACGCGGATCAACGGGCTGGCCGAGACCTGTCTCTACGTCGAGGACGTCGACCGATCGGCCGCGTTCTACCAGCGGGTGCTGGGGCTGGAGCTGCTGTCGCGCTCGCCGCGGCTGGTGGCGCTGGATGCCGGGCGCCAGGGCGCGCTGCTGCTGTTCCGCCACGGCCTGACCTCGGACGGCATGGTCGACGACGAAGGCACGATCCCGGGCCATGAAGGGCAAGGGCGGCTGCACATGGCCTTCGCCGTCCCCTCCGAGGATCTGCCAGCCTGGCGAGCCCGGCTGGAGCGGGAGGGCGTCCCGCTGGCGGGCGAGACCCATTGGCGGCGCGGCGGCCGCAGCCTGTATTTCCGCGACCCCGACGGCCATGCCATCGAGCTGGCGACGCCCGGCCTGCGCGCGAACTACTAGGGGTTTGATCCCGCGGCCTGATGGTGCACCTTCCCGCAGGAGGGGGGGATGCACCATGGCCGACACGGTGTCGAGGTCAACCAGGGGCCGGGACCCTGCGCTGCTGCGCCGCCTGCTGCGGGCGAAGGACCGGATGGACGCCGCCTCGCACGAGGACTGGCCCGTTCCGCGGCTGGCGAGCGTCAGCGGCGTCTCCGAGGCCCATTTCGCGCGGTCGTTCAAGGACGCCTTCGGCGTTCCGCCGCACCGGTATCTGCTGACGCGCCGGCTCGAGCGGGCCACCGCGCTGCTTCGCGATACCGAGCTGTCGATCACCGAGATCGCGTTCGAGACCGGCTGGAACAGCCTGGGGACCTTCGGGCGCACCTTCCGCGACGTCACTGGCGAGAGCCCGGGCGCGCTCCGGGCCCGCGAGAAGGCCGCCCCGCACCAGCGCGACCGGGTGCCGGGTTGCTTTCTCAGTGCCGCCCACCGGCCCGACCTCACAATCGCAGTTTCGGAGAAGCGGCGGCAGGAGGCGGAGGATAGGGTGGCCGGGTTCCACGAAACGGAGGTCCCATGAGCCAGAGCCAGGGTGTCGGGTTGGTCGGTCTGTACGTCCGCGATCAGGACGAGGCCCTTCAGTTCTATGTCGAGAAGCTCGGTTTCCGCCTCCACACCGACGCGCAGAACGGTGACTATCGCTGGCTCACGGTGCAGCACCCGGACCAGCCCTCCTTCCAGCTCGGCCTGTTCTCGCCGCAGTCGCCGACGGTCGACGCGGCGCCCGGCCAGGGCCGGCGCGGGA
>NZ_JASATH010000287.1:0-6582 GCF_038440215.1 Inquilinus sp. OTU3971
GTAGAACGCCTCGCGGCTGTCGGCGCGCTGCCAGATGCCGTAGATGACGTGGTCACCCTTCCGGCCCTGCGGCAGCTTCACCGTCATCCGGTACTGGTCGCCGACCTTCTGTGCGGTGGAGCCCGGCACGGTCGCGAACTCCTCCAGGTCGCTCCACTTCAGCGGCGCGTTCGGGTTCCAGCCGTTCCTGGTGACGAAGTATTTGAAATAGCTGGTCGCATGCGCGGCCGTGGCCTTCCACACGAAGGTGTAGTCGCCCGCCCCGGTCGGGACGATCGACGACTTGGTCCAGTCCGGACGGGCCAGGTCGAGGCCGCGGAACTCCGCGCCGCCGCCGGAGCAGATCTGGCCGTCCGGCACCACCTGCTGGTGGTTGCCGCCGGCGTCACCCTGACGCACCCCGTTCCAGTCGTAGAAGGCCTGCGGGCCGGCCACCGTCTTCGCGGCCTTGCAGGCCTCGGATTTCGGGCTCTCCGGGCCTTCCTGGTAGCAGGCATAGACCCGGCTGATCGGCATCTCCAGCGTGCCATGGGCCCAGGCTGTCGCCGAGGCCGCGATACTGCAGGCGGCGAGCGCCACTGTGGACAGAATTCTCACTCGAACATCTCCCCCATAGGATAATGCAAGGCGAGGGCCGGAAACGCCGTGGGAACGAGATCCGCAGCCCTGCCGCGCCGGAAATCCATTCCGGGGGAGTTCGTTCCGAATTGTTTTTTCGGAGTATGAAAATTTCATATGAGTAGAAATTTTATTGCGCGAGACCGGAAAGATCAATGCCAAACGTTGCACTTTTGTTCCCTCCGCCGAGCGCTTGTCAATTTGTCTGATAAATCCCATAGTTCGCCCGCCGGACGCGATTCCGGACAGAATATTTCGGGAGGAACTAGGTCCATGCGTGGTGTGAGAAACTGGGCGCTGGCGGCGCTCCTGTGCGGCGTCGCCGTGGTGCCGGCTCATGCGGCGGACGGCGTCGCCACCGGCGACACCTCGGGCAAGAAGATCGCGCTCAGCAACAACTACGCCGGCAATTCCTGGCGCCAGGCGATGCTGAAGAGCTGGGACGAGGTCGGCAAGGCGGCGGTCGAGAAGAAGCTGGTGGCCGAGGCCCCGGCCTTTACCACCGCCGACAACTCGCCGACCGACCAGGCGGCGCAGATCCAGAACATGATCCTGCAGGGCTATGACGCGATCGTGATCGACGCGGCCTCGCCGACCGCGGTCAACGGCGCCGTGAAGGAGGCCTGCGACGCCGGCATCGTCGTCGTCTCCTTCGACGGCATCGTCACCGAGCCCTGCGCCTGGCGCATCGCCATCGATTTCGAGGGCATGGGCAAGACCCAGATGGACTACCTCGCCGGACGGATGCAGGGCGGCAAGCTCTTGGAGATCCGCGGCCTGGCCGGCGTCTTCGTCGACGACGAGATCCACAAGGGCATCGAGGCCGGGGTGAAGGCGCATTCCGGCTTCTCGATCGCCGGCTCGGTGCATGGCGACTGGACCCAGACCGTGGCCCAGCGCGAGGTCGCCGGCATCCTGCCGACCCTGCCGCAGATCGACGCGGTGGTGACCCAGGGCGGCGATGGCTACGGCGCGGCCCAGGCCTTCCAGGCCGCCGGGCGCAAGGTGCCCCTGATCATCATGGGCAACCGCTACGAGGAGCTGAAATGGTGGAAGGAGCAGACCGCCGGCGGCTATGAGACGATGAGCCTGTCGATCGCCCCGGGCTCCGCCCAGGTCGCCTTCTGGGTGGCGCAGCAGATCCTGGCCGGCAAGGACGTGCCGAAGGATTTGCGGCTGCCGACCGTGGTGGTGGAGCAGGCCAAGCTCGACTACTGGCTGGCCCATACGCCGGAGGGCGGCGTCACCAACGCCACCTACCCGCAGGACTGGACGGTCAAGCTGATCGACGCCATCACCGCCGGCAAGGAGCTGCCGCCGACCCCGACGGAAGGGTAAGAGGATCCGACGCGATGAGTCGGGATGCTGTCTTTAGAGTCCCCCCTCCCCTTGCGGGAGGGGGTTGGGGGAGGGGGCTTGCGCCGGATGAGCCATGCCTGATCTCGGTTTGGTCATTCGGGAAAACGAGATCTCCGGGGCTGTTTGGCCCTCGCGTCGACAACCCCCTCCCCCTACCCCCCTCCCGCGAGGGGAGGGGGGACTATGAAACGGCCTGCCGCATTCCCGGAGAAGTTCCATGACCTCTCCACCGATCGTCGATTTCGCCGGGGTGGCCAAGAGCTTCGGGGCGGTCAGGGCGCTGGGCGGGGTCGACCTCGCGGTCGTGCCCGGCGAATGCCTCGGACTGGCCGGGCACAACGGCGCCGGCAAGTCGACGCTGATGAACGTCCTGGCCGGCACGCTGGCGCCGGACCAGGGGCGGCTGACCGTGCTGGGCGAGGACCGCACCGGCCGCTACGCCATCGGCCCGGCCCAGGCGCTCGGCATCCGCTGCGTGTTCCAGGAGCTGTCGCTCTGCCCCAACCTGACGGTGGCGGAGAATGCGCGGATCACCCATCCCGGCCTGACCGGCCCGGGCTGGCGCCGCCGCGCCGGCGACCTCATCATCGGCACGCTCGACCGCATCTTCCCCGGCCACGGCATCGCGCCGGAGGCCGAGGTGGCGGATCTGTCGATCGGCCGGCGCCAGATGGTCGAGATCGCCCGCGCCTTCAGCGTCACGGACGCGCCGCTGCACCTCGTCATCCTGGACGAGCCGACCTCCTCGCTGGACGCCGTCGCCGCCGGGCAGCTCTTGGACTATGTGCGCCGGCGGGTGGCCGAGGGGCTGGCGGTGATCCTGATCACCCACATCCTGGGCGAGATCCTGTCCACCGCCGGCCGCATCGTGGTGATGCGCGACGGCCGGGTGGTCGGCGCCTGGAAGGCGGGCGAGATCGACAAGCCCGGCCTGGTCGCCGCCATGGGTCATGCCGCGTCTGCGGCCGCCGAGACCCGGGCCGAGGCGCACCGCTCGGCGCCGGTGCGGGTGCGCGTGCCGGCCACCCCGGGGGCCGGTCTGGAGCTGGTGGCGCGCGAGGGCGAGATCATCGGCCTCGCCGGCCTGGCCGGGCATGGCCAGAGCCGCCTGCTGCAGCGGGTCTACGACGCCGTCTCCGGCTCGCGCTTCGGCGTGCGCCGCGGCATGGAGGTGCACGGCCGCGTCGCCTTCGTCGCCGGCGACCGCCAGACCGAGGGCGTGTTCCCGCTGTGGTCGATCGAGCGCAACATCACCATCCGCTCGCTGGCGGCGCTGCGCCGCTTCGGCCTGATCTCGCCCGCCGCCGAGACGGCGCTGGGGCGGGAGTGGCAGGAGCGGATCGGCATCCGCGCCCCCGATCTGTCCGGCGGGATCCTGACCCTGTCCGGCGGCAACCAGCAGAAGGCGCTGTTCGCCCGGGCGCTGGGCTGCGACGCCGACACCGTGCTGATGGACGACCCGATGCGCGGCGTCGATGTCGGCACCAAGCATGAGGTCTACGGGCTCGTGCGGGCCCAGGCGCGGCAGGGCCGCAGCTTCCTCTGGTACACCACCGAGATGGAGGAGCTGGAGCACTGCGACCATGTCTATGTGTTCCGCAACAACCGCATCGTCGCCGATCTCAGCCGGTCGCAGCTGACCGAATCCGCCGTCCTCCAGGCCTCCTTCGCGGAAGAAGAGCGCCGCGCCTCATGACCGATCTCGCCTTGCCCCGCCCGCGGCCATCCTGGACCGCGCCGCTGACCCGCGCCTCGACCTGGCGGGCGCTGCTGCCCTTCCTGTCGCTGGCCGCGATCCTGGTGCCGATCTTCCTGATCAACCCGAGGACGATGAGCTATCTCGGGCTGAACCTGATGCTCGGCCTGGCGATCCCGATCATGTTCGCCACCCTGGCGCAGATGTGCATGCTGACGGTCAACGACCTCGACCTCGGCATCGGCGCCTATGTCGGCTTCGTCACCTGCGTTGCCGCCACCTGGCTGGTCGATGAACCCCTGCTCGGCGTCGCCGTGCTCGCCGGCGGCGTCCTGGCCTATGCGGCCGCCGGCGCGCTGATCCACTGGCGCAACGTGCCGTCGCTGGTGGTCACGCTGGGCATGAGCTTCGTCTGGCTCGGCCTCGCCATCCTGGTGCTGCCCTCGCCCGGCGGCGCCAGCCCGGCCTGGCTGCGCGCGGCGATGAGCTGGAAGCCGCCCTTTGTGCCGCTGCCGATCCTGGTCGCGATCGTGCTGGCCGCGCTGGTCCATCTTTTCCTGATGCGCTCCGCCCTCGGCGCGGTGCTGCGCGGCGCCGGCGGCAACCCGAAGGCGATCACCCGGGCCGGCTGGTCGCTGCTGTGGATCCGGGTCGGGCTCTATGCCCTGGCCGGGGTGTTCGGACTGCTGGCCGGGCTGTCCCTGCTGGGCCTCTCGACCTCGGGCGACAGCAACATCGCCCAGCGCTACACCCTGCTGTCGATCGCCGGCGCCATCCTCGGCGGCTGTGACTTCGTCGGCGGCCGGGTGTCGCCGGTCGGGGCGGTGGTCGGCGCGCTGGTGCTGACCCTGGCCGGATCGCTGCTGACCTTCATGCGGATCTCGCCCGACTGGCAGATCGGCGCCCAGGGCGCGATCCTGATCATCGTCCTGGCCCTCAGGGCCCTGACCAGCCGGAGGCGGCCACGATGACCCGGATCTCCACATGGACCTCCGACCGGCCCTGGCTGTGGTCCTGGGTCGGGGCGGTGCTGTTGTGGCTGGCGGTGGTCGCGATCGCGGCAGGCGAGGGCGCGGGGCAAGTGCTGACCGCCGCGCTCAGCTTCGGCGTGTTCTTCGTCGTCGTCGCCATCGGCCAGATGTTCGTGATCGCGATGGGGCCGGGCAATATCGACCTGTCGATCCCGTCCAACATCGCCCTGTCCGGCTCGGTCGCCATGATCGTGATGGCCGGGCAGGACGGCATGATCCTGCCGGGCCTGGCCGTGGCGCTGGCCTGCGGCCTGGCGGTCGGCATCGCCAACTGGGCGCTGATCCGCGGCTTCGCCATGCCGCCGATCATCGCCACCCTGTCCTCCAGCCTGGTGTTCCAGTCGGTCGCCATCGCCTATGGCCGCGGCCTGCGGATCTCCCCGCCGGACGGCCTCGCCGCCTTCACCACCTGGCAGGTGGCGGGCGTGCCGGTGATGGCGGTGGCCGGCTTCGCCCTGGCCGCGGTGATGGCGGTGGTGCTGCAGCGCACGATCTATGGCCGGTCGGTGCTGGCGGTCGGGCAGAACCCGCGCGCCGCCCATCTGGCCGGGGTGAAGGTCGAGCGCACCCGGTTCGTCACCTACGCTCTGTCCGGCGGCTTCGCTGGCCTGGCCGGGGCGCTGATGGCGGGGTATTTCGGCGGCGCCTCGCTCGACATGGGCAAGGACTACCTGCTGAACTCGATCGCCGTGGTGGTGATCGGCGGCACCAGCGTCGCCGGCGGCCGGGCCAACCTGCCCGGTCTGTGGGGCGCGGCGCTGTTCCTGTTCCTGCTGGTGACGATGCTGAACGCGCTCGGCACCGGAACCGGGTTGCGGCTGGTGCTGACCGGCCTGATCATCATCGCCGTGATCGTCGCGGCGGGCGGCGAGAAGACGCGCTGAGACGAGGAGAACAGCTTTGGCCACCCACAAGATCGCCGTCATCGGCCTCGGCAAGATCACGCAGGACCAGCATTTGCCGGTGATCGACAAGAGCGGCGCCTTCGAGCTGGCGGCCGTGGTCAGCACGCGCGGCCTCAGCCATGGCGGCGTGCCGAGCTACCGCACCCCGGCAGAGCTCTACGCCGCTCGGCCCGACATCGGCATCGTCGCGGTCAACACCCCGCCCGAGGTGCGCCACGGCCTCGCCCGCGAGGCGCTGCTGGCCGGCAAGGACGTGCTGCTGGAGAAGCCGCCGGCGGCGACGCTGACCGAGCTGGCCGATCTCGAGGCGACCGCCGCCGCCCAGGGCCGGGTGCTGTTCGCCACCTGGCATTCGCGCTTCAACCCGGCGGTCGAGGCGGCGCGCGACCTGCTGGCCGAGGGCGGCGTGCGCTCGGTCCGGATCGAATGGCGCGAGGACGTCCGGAAATGGCATCCGGGCCAGGATTGGGTGTGGGCGCCGGGCGGCTTCGGCGTGTTCGATCCCGGCATCAACGCGCTGTCGATCTTCACCCGCATCCTGCCGTTCGCGCCCTTCGTCCGCAGCGCGGAATTGACCTATCCGGCCAACCGGCAGACGCCGATCGCGGCCCAGCTCGTCTTCGCCAGCACCGACCCGGCGGCGCCGACCCTGACCGCCGATTTCGACTGGCGTGAGCAGGGCGACGAGAAGTGGCACATGACGATCGAGACGGCCGACGGCCGCCCGGCCCGGCTGTTCAAGGGCGGTGGGGCTTTGTCGGTCGGCGGCACGGTCGTGGTCGAGGCGCCGAGCGAGGAATACGAGCGGATCTACGCGCATTTCGCCGAACTGCTCGACGCCCGCCGCAGCGACGTCGACGGCTCGCCGCTGCGCCTGGTCGCCGACGCGATGCTGGTGGGCAAGCGGGTGACGACCGATCCGTTCGAGTGGTGAGAACGTTTTCCAGTCCCTAGGTCAAAATCTGACGCTTAG
>NZ_JASATH010000288.1:0-6540 GCF_038440215.1 Inquilinus sp. OTU3971
CTCCCGCAAGGGGAGGGGGAGGAACGGACCGATCAAACGGCGGTGATCTGAAAAGGTCTCGCAATCTCCGGGTCGAGCCCGGGGAGGAGAGGCAACGCGAAGGCAGCCCTGCCGCCCGGGCGAACCCCGGGTCCGTCACTCGGCCGGGACCGGGTCCTCCTCGAACAGGCCGGTCGGCAGCCCGTCGATGCTGCGGGTGTTCTTCTGCCGGCGATAGGCCTCCAGCCCCTCCTGCGATTCCTTGGCCTCGGCCCAGCGCGCCAGGGTCGGCCGTTCGCCGGCATGGTCGAACAGCGGCACGCCGAAGCCGCAGGAGGTCTGCACCAGGTCGATGTCCAGCCGCACCATCTGCCGGGCGCCGATCGGCTCCGCGCCGCCGAATTCCGCCGCCAGCAGGCGGGCGTAGTCCGGGCCGCCGCGGCGCAGCACCCGGCCGGCGCCGTACAGCCGCAGGATCATCGGCGCGCCCTCGAAGGCGCAGAACATCACCGTCAGCCGGCCGGTGGCGCGCAGATGCGCTGCGGTCTCGTTGCCGCTGCCGGTCAGGTCGAGATAGACGATGGCGTTCGGCCCCAGCACCCGCAGCATGTCGGTGCCGCGCGGCGAGACATTGACCCGCCCGGTCGTGGCGGCGGAGGCGGTGAAGAACATCCGCTGGCGCAGGATGAACTCCTGCAGCGCCGGCGAGATCTCCGGGAACTGCTTGGCCATGGCTCTTCCTTCCGCGGCAATGCCGGGATCGTAGCCGAGGCGCCGCCACCCGCTCAACCGGCCGGAGTCAGCGCATCGGGCGGATCACGCAGGAGATGTTGGCGCCCCGGACATAGGTGTAGGTGCGGTCGGACAGCCAGCCGGTGCGGTAGGTGTAGACCGTCCCGCTCGGATCCACCGAGACGCCGTAGACGTCGGAGGTGGCGAACACGATCACGCCGCGCGCGCTGAAGCAGGTGATGGAGTACGATTCCATCTCGTCGACCGGGGTCGGCCGCTCGGCCGCGCGGGACGGCGCGCCGGCAATCAGGCAGGCCGCGATGGCCGGCCCGCACAGGATCCGCAAAGCCGTGGCATGCCTCATGGCCAGTCCCCTGTCGGAGGGGCATCATATCAGCGGCGTCGAGGCTCCATCCACCGTCATCCCCGCTGCCGCGGGCATGACGGAGAGGGGATGGTTCAGACCTCCGCGGCCTCGCTGTTGCGCGGCGCGGCCGGCATGCCGATGGCGTGGTAGCCGGCGTCGACATGGTGCACCTCGCCGGTGACGCCGGTCGACAGCGGCCCCAGCAGATACAGGGCGGCGCCGCCGACCTCGTCCAGCGTGACGTTCTTGCGCAGCGGGCTGTTCTGCTGGTTGAAGCGGAACACGTAGCGCGCATCGCCGATGGCGCTGCCGGCCAGGGTGCGCATCGGCCCGGCCGAGATGGTGTTGACCCGGATTCCCTGCGGGCCCAGATCGGCCGCCAGGTAGCGCACGCTGGCCTCCAGCGCCGCCTTGGCCACGCCCATGACGTTGTAGTTCGGCATCACCCGCTCGGCGCCGAGATAGGTCAGAGTCAGCAGGCTGCCGCCATCCGGCATGATCGCCGCCGCCCGTTTCGCCAGCGCGGTGAAGCTGTAGCAGCTGATCCGCATGGTGCGGCTGAAGTTCTCGGCCGTGGTGTCGAGGTAGCGGCCCTTCAGCTCTTCCTTGTCGGAATAGGCGATGGCGTGGACCAGGAAGTCGATCGACCCCCATTCCGCGCCCAGCCGGTCGAACAGGGCAGCGATCGACGCCTCGTCCTCGACGTCGCAGGGCGCCAGGAAGCTGGCGCCGATCGACTGGATCAGCGGCTCGACCCGCTTGCGGAAGGCGTCGCCCTGGTAGGTGAAAGCCAGCTCGGCTCCCTCGCGCGCCAGCATCGAGGCGATGCCCCAGGCGATCGAATGGTTGTTGGCGACGCCCATGATCAGGCCGCGCTTGCCGGCCATCAGGCCGGTGCCGCGGCGTTCGGTCGAAGTGGTGGTCATGCAGCGTACCGCTTGAAGGCGAGCGTCGCGTTGGTCCCGCCGAAGCCGAAGCTGTTGGAGAGGACTGTGGTCAGCCCGGCATTGTCGATCCGTTGCCGCACGATCGGGAAACCCTCCGCGGCCGGGTCGAGATTTTCGATGTTGGCGCTGGCGGCGATGAAGTCGTGCTTCATCATCAGCAGGCTGTAGATCGCCTCGTGCACCCCGGCGGCGCCGAGCGAATGGCCCGACAGCGACTTGGTCGAGCTGATCTTGGGCGCCTTGTCGCCGAACACCTCGCGGATCGCGCCCAGTTCGGTGACGTCGCCGACCGGGGTCGAGGTGCCGTGGGTGTTGATGTAGTCGACCGGCGTGTCGACCGTGGCCAGGGCCTGGCGCATGCAGCGCACCGCGCCCTCGCCCGACGGGGCGACCATGTCGTAGCCGTCCGAGGTGGCGCCATAGCCGACCAGCTCGCCATAGATCTTGGCGCCGCGCGCCTTGGCGTGCTCCAGCTCCTCCAGCACCACGGTGCCGCCGCCACCGGCGATGACGAAGCCGTCGCGGTCGCGGTCATAGGCGCGGCTGGCGCGCTCCGGCGTGTCGTTGAAGCGCGAGGAGAAGGCGCCCATCGAGTCGAACAGCACCGACAGGGTCCAGTGCAGCTCCTCGCCGCCGCCGGCGAAGACGATGTCCTGCTTGCCCCACTGGATCAGCTCGGCGCCGTTGCCGATGCAATGCGCCGAGGTCGAGCAGGCGGAGGAGATCGAGTAGTTGACGCCCTTGATCTTGAACGGCGTCGCCAGCGTCGCCGAGTTGGTCGACGACATGCAGCGCGGCACCATGTAGGGGCCGATCCGCTTCGGCCCCTTCTCGCGGGTGATGTCCGCGGCGTCGACCTGGTTCGAGGTCGACGGCCCGCCGGAGCCCATGATCAGCCCGGAGCGCTCGTTCGAGACGTCGCTCTCCTCCAGGCCGGCATCGGCGATGGCCTGGGCCATGGCGATATAGTTGTAGGCAGCGCCCGGCCCCATGAAGCGCAGGATGCGCCGGTCGACATGGTCGGCCGGGTCCAGCTTGACCGTGCCGTGGACATGGCAGCGGAAGCCCAGCTCCTTGTATTCCGGCGCCGCAACGATGCCGGAACGGCCCTCGCGCAGGCTGGCGGTGACCTCGTCCTGGTTGTTGCCGAGGCTCGACACGATGCCGAGCCCGGTGACGACGACGCGACGCATGGTGGTTCTCCGCGGTTCGTCAGAACGCTTCGGTCGATGTGAACAGGCCGACCCTCAGATCCTTGGCCTCGAAGATGATCTTGCCGTCGCAGGCCACGCTGCCGTCGGCGATGCCCAGCACCAGCTTGCGGTTGATCACCCGCTTCAGGTCCAGGCGGTAGGTCACCAGCTTGGCGTCGGGCAGCACCTGGCCGGTGAACTTGACCTCGCCGGTCGACAGCGCCCGGCCCTTGCCGGGGGCCCCGGTCCAGCCCAGGTAGAAGCCCAGCAGCTGCCACAGCGCGTCGAGGCCCAGGCAGCCCGGCATCACCGGGTCGGATTCGAAATGGCAGGCGAAGAACCACAGGTCCGGGCGGATGTCGAACTCGGCCACGGCCTCGCCCTTGCCGTGGGCGCCGCCGTCGTCGTTGATGGTGGTGATCCGGTCCATCATCAGCATGGGCGGCAGCGGCAGCCGGGCGTTGCCGGGTCCGAACAGCTCCCCATGCGCGCAGGACAGCAGGTCTTCGTAAGTGTAGCTCGATTTACCGGTCACGGCCGCGTTGGCGCCTTCCATGGTCTCACCGACGCGCGCGACTGTAGCGTTTTTTCGGGTGGGCACAAGTCCGAGCCGGCCCCCTGCCGATGGCTCTTGGGCGTAGCTGGGCCCAATGGTCGCGGCGAACAGGCATTGCCTGGGACCGCCCGGCACCCTAGCTTCGGGGGATCACGGCACCTTTCGGCGGAATTGGACGCGCGCATGACCGTCTGGCGGACGACCCTTCTGGCCTCCTGTGTCGCGGCGACGGCGGTGCTGCGGCCGCCGGCCGCCGAGGCCGCCACCGATCCGCGCACCGTCTCGGGCGCCTATCTCGCCGGCGCCCATGCGCTCGCCGCCCGCGACCTCTCCGCCGCCGGCCGGTTCTTCAGCCAGGTGCTGGCGACCGATCCGGACAATCTGGGGCTGCTGCGGCGCAGCTTCACCCTGACCCTGGCCGGCGGCGACGTCGAAGGCGCCGCCAAGCTGGCCCAGCGGCTGGACACGGCCGACACCGCCGACCAACTGGTCCGCATCACCCTGATCCTGCACGACGCCAAGGCCGGCAAGTGGCGCGACGCCCTGGCCCGGCTGAGGACCATGGAGACGGCGGGCACCGCCAAATCGATCACGCCGATCATCGCCGCCTGGCTCCGGGTCGGCGCCGGCGACGGCAAGGCGGCGCTGTCCAGCCTCGACCCGATGCTGCAGCCGCCGCGGCCGGATGCGCTGTCGTCGATCCAGAAGGCGCTGCTGCTCGACTATCTCGGCGACCTCGACGGCGCCCAGAAGGCTTATGAGGCGCTGGGCGACATGGGCGGCACCGTGCGGCTGGTCGAGGGGCTGGCCAGCGTCTATCAGCGCCAGGGCCAGCGCGACAAGGCGCGCCAGGCCTACCGCGCCTTCGCCGACCGCAACGGCGACAACCTGCTGCTGGAGCCGGCGATCCAGCGCCTGGACAAGGGCGAGCGGCCGCAGCCGCTGATCGGCAGCCCGGCCGACGGTCTGGCCGAGGCCCTGTTCTACATCGCCAGCGCCGTCAGCCAGGACCGCGACGCCGAGGGCGGCGATACCGCCCTGATCTACACCCGCCTGGCGCTGTATCTGCGGCCCGACTTCCCGGTGACGCAGATCCTGCTGGGCGACGTGCTGTCCGGGCAGGACCAGTACCAGAACGCGATCGCCGCCTATGAAGCGCTGCCGGACGGCACCCCGGCCGGCTGGATGGCGCGGCTGCGCGAGACTTTGGCCTATGAGAGCCTGGAGCAGTTCGACAAGGGCATCGCCCTGGCCTCCGACCTGGTGTCGGAGCGGCCGGACAGCCCGGCCGGCTATCTCCGCCTCGCCGACCTGTACCGGGCGAAGCAGGATTTCGCCTCCGCCGTCGTCGCCTATGACGATGCGGCGCGCCGGCAGAAGCGGCTGGAGGAGGTCGACTGGACCTTCCTCTACCGCCGCGGCATCGCGCTCGAGCGCAGCGGCCGCTTCGATCGGGCGGAGCAGGATCTGCGCCGCGCCATCGGGCTGAACCCGGACCATGCCAACCTGCTGAACTATCTCGGCTACTCGCTGCTCGACCGCGGCAAGGCCCTGCAGGAGGCGGAGGACCTGATCCGCAAGGCGGTCGACCTGTCGCCGAACGATGGCTACATCATCGACAGCCTGGGCTGGGTCTATTACCGCACCAACCAGATGGACAAGGCGGTGGAGACGCTGGAGAAGGCGATCTCGCTGAAGCCCGAGGACCCGACCATCAACGACCATCTCGGCGACGCCTATTGGCGGGTCGGCCGCAAGCTGGAGGCCCGCTACCAGTGGGAGGCGGCGCTGCGCACCACCGAGGGCGACCCGCCGAAGGACAAGATCGAGGCCAAGCTGGCCAACGGCCTGCCGGCCCAGGAAGCCTCGGCCCCGGTCAAATCGAACTGATCGTGGACGGCAAGGTCTGGTCCGGCACCGCGCCGGCCAAGGTCAATCTCTATCTCCATGTCGTCGGCAGGCGTTCGGACGGCTACCACCTGCTCGACAGCCTGGTGGTGTTCGCCGATGTCGGCGACGGGCTGACCCTGCAGGCGGCCGAGGCGCCGCGCCTGACCGTCACCGGCCCCTTCGCCGGCGCCATCCCGCCGGGCGACGACAACCTGGCGCTGCGCGCGGTGCGGCGCCTCGCGGCCGCAGTCGGGCGGCCGGACGGCATCGCCGTCACCCTCGACAAGCGGCTTCCGGTGGCGGCCGGGATCGGCGGCGGCTCGGCCGATGCCGCGGCGGTGCTGCGCGGCCTCTCCGTGCTCTGGGACCTGGCACCGGGTGACTCGCGCCTGCTCGAGGTCGCGGCCGGGCTCGGCGCCGACGTCCCGGTCTGCCTCGCCGGCCGCACCGCCTGGCTCGGCGGCGTCGGTGAACGGCTCGAGCCGGGGCCGGACCTGGCCGGCGTGCCGATCCTGCTGGTCAATCCCGGCGTGCCGCTGTCGACCCCCGACGTGTTCCGGGCCCGGCGCGGCGGCTTCTCGGCCGAGGCCCGCTTCGCCGAGGCGCGGCCGAATCTGGACCGGCTCTGTACCCTCCTGGCCGGGCGCGGCAACGACCTCGCCGCGCCGGCGACCGAGCTGGTGCCGGTGATCGGCGAGGTGCTGGCCGCGCTGGCGGCGCAGCCGGGCTGCCGCCTGGCGCGGATGTCGGGCAGCGGCGCCACCTGCTTCGGCCTGTTCGACAGCCCGGCCGCGGCGAAGGCGGCCGAGACGGCGCTGGCCGGCCGCGGCTGGTGGGGGGGGGGGGCGGGGGCCGCGCGGGGGGGGGGGGAGTTAT
>NZ_JASATH010000289.1:0-6415 GCF_038440215.1 Inquilinus sp. OTU3971
GCTACCCGCCCCCCCCGCCCCCCGGGGGGGGCGGGGGCGGGGGCCCCCCCCCCCGGCGGAGCGACCGATTGCCTTGTCGAACAGTGCCATGGCCATGCCGAGCCCAGATCCTCCCCTCACCGCCGTCATGGCTGTGATCCGACGCCAAGCGCCTGCGCTGATCGGGTTCAGCCTTCTTGCCAACCTGCTGCTGCTGGCCAGCGCGATCTATATGCTGCAGATCTACGACCGGGTGCTGTCGAGCAGCTCCCTCGACACGCTGGTATGGCTGACCGTGATGGCACTTGCCGCCATCGCCATCTACGGCCTCCTCGAGCAGGCGCGCCGTCTGATCCTCGGCCGCATCGGCGCCTGGCTGGAGAGCGAGCTGAGCGGGGCGGTGATCCGTCGCGCGATGGCGGCGCGGCTCGCGGGCACCGGCGTCGAGGCCGGGCTGAAGGACGTGGCCGACCTGCGCGGCTTCATCGCTGGCGACGGCATCCTGGCCTTTCTCGACGCCCCCTGGACGCCCATCTTCATCGCCTTCATCTGGCTGGCGCATCCCGCCCTCGGGGGGCTGGCCACCATCGGCGCGCTGGTCCTGTTCCTGGGCGCACTGGCCAACGATCTCCTGACCCGGGCGCAGCAGCAAACGGCCACCGCCTCGCTTCGGCGCAGCCAATTGACCGCCCAGCAATATGTCGACGGCGCGGAGACCCTGAGCCCGCTCGGCATGACGGGCACCATTCTCGCGCAATGGCAGGAGCAGCAGCGTCGGATCAGCAGCGAGCAGCGTCGTCTCGCGGAGATGACGGCTGCGATACTGAACGCCTCCCGGGCTGTGCGGCTCGGGCTGCAGGTCATGATCCTCGGCCTCGGCGCGTACTACGTGCTGCAGGGGCAGCTGACCTCGGGCGGCATGATCGCCGCCTCCATCATCCTGAGCCGGGCCCTCGCACCGATCGAGCGCTCGATCGGCGCATGGCGCCGCATGGTCGATGCGCGGGCCGCCCGGCGCAACCTCGCCCGCCTCTTCGAAGCCCTGCCTCCCGAGGCCGAATCCGTCCGCCTGCCCCGCCCCTCGGGCAGGCTCGTCGTGCAGAACCTGCACTATGCCGCGCCGCGGTCGGGTGACCCCATTCTCCGGAATCTCTCGTTCGACATCGAGCCCGGGCGGACCTGCGCGATCATCGGACCGTCGGGCTCCGGCAAGTCGACCCTTTGCCGACTGCTGGTCGGCGCCTGGAAGCCCAGCCATGGCCATGTGCGGCTCGACGGGGCCGAGATCTTCGCCTGGGATCCGGAGGATCTGGGGCAGTATCTCGGCTATCTGCCGCAGCAGGTGGAGCTGTTTCCAGGCACCGTCGCCGAGAACATCGCGCGCCTGGGCCCGGTGGACAGCGCCAAGGTCATCGCGGCGGCACGGCTGGCCGGCGTCCATGAGATGATCCTTCGGCTGCCGGCCGGCTACGAGACCGATGTCGGCCAGCAGGGCGGCCGGATCTCCCTGGGCCAGCGGCAACGGCTGGGCTTGGCGCGCGCCCTGTTCGGCGATCCGTCCCTCATCGTCCTCGACGAGCCGAACTCGAACCTGGACAGCGAGGGCGACCAGGCGCTGATCCGCGCCCTTGCCCATCTGAAACAGCAGGGGCGGACGGTGGTCATCGTCACCCATCAGGCCGCTGCGCTGCAGACGGCCGACAAGATCCTGATGTTGGCGGAGGGCGCTGTCGCGGCGTTCGGCGACCGCGATACGGTCCTGGCCACGATCGCGAGCGGACGCCGCCGGACCGTCGCCGCATCGGCTGTTGCGGCGGGCCCGGCTGAGCTCACGCCGGTCGTGCGGCCGACGCTGGTATCCTCGGAGTAGCGGTCATGTGGGAGCTGGCTCTCGAACATTGGCAGAAGCTTCTCTCGACGCTCAACTCCGCGGATACTCCGGAGATGGCGGTCCGCATCGCGGCCCCGGTCCTCGCGTGCGGCATGCTCCTCCTATTGTGGTTTGCGGTCCGGAGGCGCCGCGCCACCATTGTCGACGCGACGTCTCTGGCGCGCATGACGCGCGGCCCGCGCGTGCTGGGCTATGGGGCCCTGCTGTTGCTGACGGCCGGCTTCGGCAGCTGGTCGGTGACGGCACCCCTGGCGGGCGCCGCCATTGCCCCCGGTGTCGTCAGCCCCGATGGGCACCGCAAGACCATCCAGCATCTCGAGGGGGGGATCATCCGGGGTATCCACGTGCGGGAGGGCGACTTCGTCGCTGCCGGCGCCACGCTGGTGACGCTCGAGGATGTCCAGGCCCGGGCGAAATATGTGGAGATCCGCGAGCGCTACACCCACGTCCTGGCGGTCAAGGCCCGGCTCAACGCCGAAGCGATCGATGCCCGGGAAATCGACTTCCCGACGGAACTGGTGGCCCTGGGAAGCGGCGAGGCCGAGCGTGCCATGGCCGGCCAAGAGGCCCTGCTTCGCAGCCGTCGGGCGACCTTCCAGGGCAAGGAGCGGATCCTCGGCCAACGCGTGAAGCAGCTGGAGGAAGAGATCACCGGCCTGCGCCAGATGATTGCCGCCCAGGACGCGCAGCTGGCACTGCTCGACCAGGAGATCGCAGGAGTGCAGGAGCTCTACAACAAGGGGCTCGAGCGCCTCCCACGCCTTCTGGCGCTCCAGCGCGCCAGTGCCGATATCGGCGGGGAGCAGGCGGAGAACCGCGCGAAGATCGCGCGCAACGGGCAGGAGATCGGCGAGACCGAGATGCAACTGCTGACCATGCGTCAGCAGCAAAGGGAGGACGTGGACGAGGAGCTGACGAAGGTCGCGGCCGAGCTGGCCGAGTTGCGCAGCCAGTTCCCCTCCCGGGAGGATATCCTCACCCGGACCACCATCCAGGCCCCGATCTCCGGAACCGTCATGAATGTCCGCATCACGACCGCCACGGGCGTGATCAGGCCGGGCGAGCCCATTCTCGACATTGTGCCGACAGAGGCGAAGCTGATCATCGACGCGCAGATCAAGCCGACCGACATCGACGTGGTACGACCCGGCATGACGGCTCGCGTCCTGCTGACGGCCTATCGGCAGCGGAACCTCCCCCAGATCCATGGAACGCTCCGCTCGATCTCGGCCGACCGGCTGGTCGAGGACAAGTCGGGGACCGCGTATTATCTGGCCAAGGTGGAGGTCGATCCATCAGAGCTGAGCCAGCTCGACGGGGTCAGGCTGATCGCGGGGATGCCGACCGAGGTGATGATCCTGACCGGAGAGCGGACCCTCCTGGACTACCTCCTGCGCCCCTTGCTCGACTCGATCACCAGAAGCTTCCGCGAAAGCTGAACCGCCACCTGTTTTGAAGCCCGGGTGTAAATCGGCATGGGGTCCCGACGCCGATCGGCGCGGCAAGCGCCTGATTTTGCGCGATACTGAGGGGGCATGACCTGGCGCCGATTCACAATCTGGATATCACTTCTCCAAGAGCCCTTTCAGCAGATCCCACTCGCGCCCGAAGGCGTTCCAGTCGCCCCGCTGGAGCGCTTGCTCGGCCCTCGACAGCGCCTCGCGTGCTCCCGATGGCGGCGTTCCTGGTGCCTCCGCTTTTCCTTCCGGGGGCGACGGTCGTTCACGGAATACGACTTGGAGGGCCTCCGCGAGCGTCGATTCCATCGCCAGCCGTCTGCCATCGCCGACGATGACCCGCTTGAGCTGCGGAATGTTCGTCCCTTGGGCTATAAGAAACACCGGTTCGACGTAGAGAAAGGAATGCTCGATCGGGATGACGAGCAGATTGCCCCGGATCACGCGGGAACCGCGCTGGTCCCACAGTGTGAGCTGGCGCGCGATGGTCGTGTCCTGATCGATTGTCGCTTCGATCTGCAGCGGCCCAAGGATGAGGCTATCTTTTGACATTTTGTAGACGATCAGCTCGCCATATCCGGGGAAATCCGACCGGGCTGCGATCCAGGCGATCATGTTGTCGCGATTGCTGGGCGTGACGGGAGTCATAAGCAGGAACTGCAGGCGATCTTCGCCCGGTAACTTCATCAGGACGTAGTACGGTTCCATCTGAACGGCCTCGCCGCCGAATTTCTCCTGCGGCGGGGCCCAAAGATCCTCCCTGTTGTAGAACACCTGCGGGACCGTCATGTGATAGGTGTTGAGCTTGTCGACCTGGACCTCGAACAAATCCCGTGGATAACGCAGATGTTGTCGCAGACCCGGTGACATATCGTCGAGCGACCGGAACAGGCTGGGAAAGGCCGCACGGTAAGCGCGCAAGACCGGGTCCGCCGGATCGATGACGTAGAAGCGCACATCGCCCTCATAGGCATCGACCACGACCTTCACCGAGTTGCGAATGTAACTGAATCCATCGTCGGTCGGCTCGGAATAGGGAAACCCATCGGCCACGGTATAGGCATCCTGTATCCAGAACAGTCGTCCCTGGTCGACAACGAGATAAGGGTCCCGATCCAGCTTCAGGAAAGGCGCGATGCGCGCAACACTCTGTTCCACCGATCGCCACAGTTGGATGCGGCTTTGCGGCGAGACGTAGGAAGACAGGACGATGTTCATGTCAAACTGGTGCCAGGAGAATAGCGCCTTCTTCCAGAAGCTATCCAGCAGTACGCCGCCATGGCCGGTGTAGCTGGCGTAAACGTTCTGATCTCCCTCGGGATAGTTGAACTCCTTCACGACGGTGGGAGCTAGTTGATAGCTCGTCGTCTCGGTGCCGTAATAGATCTCGGGACGAGAGACCTTCAGATCCGGCGAACCCTTCGGCGGCAAGTCCTCGACGGTGAAGACAGGTCCGCCCTGGTCGTCCTTCTCGGCAGCCAAGCACATCGCCAAGCCGTAGCCATGGGTGTATTGAAGGCGCCGGTTGACCCAGGTGTGGCCCTCACCCGGCAGATCTGCGGTGAGTTCTCGTGCGGCCAGCATGACCTGGCGATAATCACCGTCTATCCAATAGCGATCAACGTCAACATCGCTGAACGAGTAGTACGTCCGAATTTGCTGCAGCTGGCGGAACGTCTGGCTCAGCGGGCGATGGTCCCAGATGCGGATGTTGTCGAGCGTCGCCTGATTCTCGCGCATCTGCGCCGCATTGAGCTTGCCTTCGGTGGTGTGAAATCGCACGTCGACCTTATCGAAGCCGTAAGCCGCACGGGTCAGGGCGATGTTGTGTTGCAGGAACGGCGTTTCCATCTCGAGTTCGTTTGGCTCGACAATCAGCTCCTGAAAACTCCCAGGGATCAACTCCAAGGCGGCGAGCAGCAAAATCAGATAGACACCAATGCCCAATACGGCGACACGCGGCGCGTTTGTCGCAGCGACCCAGACCAGCACGCCGATGAGGGCGAGCGTCGCACCCAGCGAAACCCACAAGCCGACCAGGACGACGTGAACGTCCGTGTAGCCAGCGCCGAAGACCGCGCCAGCTGATCGGGTCAGCAGGCCAAAGCGATCGAGATAAAGGCCCCAAGCCCATGCGGCCAGCAGCAGAACGGCGTTGGCGATAACATGGCGCAGAGCCCTCGCATCCGCCGTTATATGACCTCGGGCAGTGAAACGGAGGGCCCCCATCCGAAGGTGTGCGAATCCAAGCGTCAATGTGCCGCCCAAGGTGAGCAGAACGAGGCTGTTTTGAACAAGATTCAGGAACGGCAAGACGAACAGGTAGAAGCCGACGTCGCGGAGGTAGATGGGATCAGACATCCCGAAATCCTGGGACCAAGCCAAGCGCAGGAATCGATCCCACTCGCCATAGAACGTGAATCCGGAAATGGCGGCTGTTGCGGCCGACACAAGAACGAGCAGGGGGGTGAACTGGTGGGTTCGGGGTCCCGCCATTCCGGTTCCCAACTGCTTCGGCCAGCTCTGGGACGTACCAGCGGGGCCGCTGCGCAGAAGGTTCGGCAGAATGTCGATCCTGACCAGAACCTGGAGATTGAGCAGCACATAAACGAACACAGGGATGAAGGCGGTTGCGAACATCGCGATCTTGGCGAGACGAATCCGCCAGAAGACCTCTTCGTAGCCGAGCGATCGGAGCCACAGCAGTTCGGCCGTCCAGTCGACGAGCTTGAACACGACAACAAGGAGGGTTCCGGCAAGCAGCCACCACCCCCCGCGGAACAAGAAAGCGCGACGCCAAGGCGACGGGGGGCCGACATACCCGGAGATTTCCAGCCTGTCAGTCACGTTGGGCCACGCAGCGCTCTGCCCCGATCGATGTATCGAATTCGGGGAGGTACGACTCAAGGCCACATCGAAGCCAAAGGCAAGCTCGAGTGGGCAGCATTCGACAAGAGCCTCCGTAAGCAGATGCGTCTGCCCGTGTGAATCCGGTCGTCTCGAGGTGGAAGGGGTGAACTGCACTCCCTTTGGGGAGCGCGCCCACGGGCGCGTGTGCGCTGCGAGCGGTCGTCGCAGCCCTTCCCGG
>NZ_JASATH010000290.1:0-6410 GCF_038440215.1 Inquilinus sp. OTU3971
CACCCCCCCCCCCCCCCCGGGGGGGGGGGGGGGGTGGGGGGGGGGGTCTGCGCGCGCCCGCGCGCGAAGACGAGGGTCTTTCTGCAGAGACTTGCCATGGCCGGCCGTCGGCTCGGGCCGACACAACCCCCTCCCCCTACCCCCCTCCCGCAGGGGGAGGGGGGACTCAAGAAATTTGACCGCCGGCAAAGGCTCAAAGCAGCACTCATGCCGCCGACCGGCGGGCGCGGCGGCGCTTGGGGGCGGCGGGCAGCGGCTTGGCCACCGGGTCGGCCAGCACCTCGCCGAGGGTCTTGCGGATCTGCGCCAGCTTGGCCTCGTGCGTCACCTTCAGGCCGAACACGTCCTTGACGTAGAACACGTCGACGGCGCGGGCGCCGAAGGTCGAGATCTTGGCCGAGGAGATCTGCAGCCCCAGGCCGGTCAGCGCCCGGCCGACCGCATGCAGCAGGCCCGGCCGGTCGCGGCCGTTCAGCTCGATCACCGTGTGGGTGCGGCTGGCCTCGTTGTCGACTAGCACGCGCGGCGCGATCGACACCGAATGCAGCCGCGGATAGCTGCGGTGCCGCCGCTCCAGCTCGGCCGACATCTTCATCTCGCCGGACAGGCTGCGCTCGATCGCGATCCGCACCCGGGCCAGCTTCTCCGGCGCGTCGAAGGCGCCGCCTTCGACCGCGTCCTGGACCAGGAAGGTGTCGAGCGCCATGCCGTCGGCGAAGGTGAAGATCTTGGCCTCGACGATGGTGCCGCCGGAGACGGCGATGGCGCCGGCCAGGCGCGAGAACAGGCCGGGATGGTCGGCGGTGTGGATGGTCAGCTCGGCCACGGTGCGCTGCTGGTCGACCTGGATGTCGATCGCCAGCGCCTCGCCCTCCGCCTCCGCCGCGCGCACCAGCCGGGCGTGGCGGGCCTGGGTGGCGCCGTCGAAGGCCAGCCAATAGGCGCGGCTGGCCTTGCCGGCATAGGATTCGACCGCCGCGGGCGGCCAGTCCGCCAGCGCCTGGCGCAGCAGGTCCTTGGCCTGGTCGACGCGGTGCTCGACCCCGACCGCCTCGTCGGCGCCGGACAGCCGCTCCTCGGCCCGGTGGTACAGCTCGGACATCAGCGTCGCCTTCCAGGCGGTCCAGCGGCCGGGGCCGACGGCGCTGATGTCGGCCGCGGTCAGCACCAGCAGCAGGCGCAGCCGCTCCGGGCTCTCAACGGCGGCGACGAAGTCCTGCACCGTCTTGTCGTCCTCGATGTCGCGCTTGAAGGCGGTGTCGCTGAGCAGCAGGTGCCAGCGCACCAGCCACTGCGCCGTCTCGGTCTCCTCCGGCGTCAGGCCGAAGCGGGGGCCGAGCTTGCGCGCCACCCGGGCGCCCAGCACCGAATGGTCGCCGCCGCGGCCCTTGGCGATGTCGTGGCACAAGAGGGCGACATAGAGCGCCCGCCGCGACCCGGTCTTGCGCATCACCTGGGTGGCGAGCGGCAGCGTCTCCGCCGCCTCACCGGCCTCGATCCGGTGCAGGATGCCGAGCGCGAACAGCGTGTGCTCGTCGACCGTGTAGGTGTGGTACATGTCGTACTGCATCTGCGCCACGACCCGGCCGAAATCCGGCACGAAGCGGCCCAGCACGCCGGCCTCGTTCATCCGCCGCAGCGGGATCTCGGGGTCCTGCTCCGCGGTCAGGATCTCGAGGAAGATGCGGTTCGCCTCCGGGTCGTCGCGAAGGCCTGCGATCAGGTCGATGTTGCGGGTGATCAGCTTCAGCGCCGCCGGGTGGATGTCGAGGTCGCGCGCCTGGGCCACCCGGAACAGCCGGATGATGTCGACCGGATGGTCGCGCAGCGGCTTCTCGCCGGCCAGGCTGATGCGATCGCCGTCGAGCGGCAGCCCGTCGACCATCGGCGCCGAGAAGCCGAGGAAGGCCAGGCCGCGCTTCGGCCGGCGCTGGCTTTCCGCCTCCAGCGCCGCGCAGAAGATCCGGGTCAGGTTGCCGACCTCCTTCGCGACCAGGAAGTAGTGCTTCATCAGCCGCTCGACGCCCTTGGCGCCGGCATGGTCGGTGTAGCCGGCGACGCGCGCCAGCTCCGGCTGCAGGTCGAAGGTCAGGCGGTCCTCGGCCCGGCCGGTCAGGTAGTGCAGATGGCAGCGCACGGCCAAAAGGAAACTCTCCGACCGGCGGAAGCGCCGCGCCTCCTCCGCCGTCAGCACGCCCTTGGCGACCAGGCCGTCGACGTCGTCGACCTGGTACAGGTACTTGCCGATCCAGAACAGGGTCTGCAGGTCGCGCAGGCCGCCCTTGCCCTCCTTCACATTCGGCTCCAGCACGTAGCGGCTGTCGCCCATACGGCGGTGGCGGGCGTCGCGCTCGGCCAGCTTGGCCTCGGTGAAGGCGGCGCCGGTGCCGGCCGTCACCTCCTCGACGAAGCGGCGGCGCAGCGTGTCGTAGAGCGACTGCTCGCCCCACAGCAGCCGGGTCTCCATCAGGCTGGTGCAGATGGTGGTGTCGGTGCGGGCCAGGCGCAGGCTGTCATCGATCGAGCGCACCGAGTGGCCGACCTTCAGCCCGAGGTCCCACAGCAGGTAGAGCATGTACTCGACCACCTGCTCGACCCGCGGGTTGCGCTTGTAGGGCAGCAGGAACAGGAGGTCGATGTCGGAGAAGGGCGCCAGCTCGCCCCGGCCGTAGCCGCCGACCGCGGCGATAGCGAAGCGTTCGCCCAGGGTCGGGTTCGACACCGGGAACAGCCGGGACACGGTGAGCGAGGCCAGCGCCCCGATCAGCACATCCATCAGCCAGGCGGATTCGGCGACGCAGGCATCGGCCGACCCCGCTTCCTCGACGAAGCGGCGGCGGATCGTGGCGCGGCCGGCGGCCAGCGCCTCGCGCAGCGCCGCCAGGATCTCGGCCCGCTGCGCCTGGGCGTCACCCCGGTCCATCGCCTCGTACAACCGCCGCTCCAGCGCCGCCGGGTCGATGATGTCGAGCGGCGCGTCGATCTTTTCGCCGCCGCGCCGGGCCGCGGCCGGCGCCGGGGTCGGCTCGGCCGCGGCCGCACCATAGGGCAGGAAGCGGCGGAGGCGGCCGCGCAGGCCGGGACGGGTGAGGATCTCGTCGGGCATGATTTGTCTTAAATGAGCAACGCCTTCAAAGCATACAACCGTTCGAGCGCTTCGCGCGGGGTCATCGCGTCGGGATCGAGCGCCGACAGGGCGGTCTCGAGCTCGGACGGACCCGCCGGAGCCGCGGCCGGGCGCGCGGCGGCCACGGCGGCGGCCGAGAACAGCGGCAGGTCGTCGACCAGCCGGGCGACGCTGCGGCCTTCCTTGCCCGCCTCCAGCGCCTCCAGCACCTCCTGTGCCCGTCCGACCACGGCGGCGGGCAGCCCGGCCAGCCGGGCGACATGGATGCCGTAGGAGCGGTCGGCCGTGCCCGGCGCGACCTCGTGCAGGAAGACGATGTCGCCCTGCCACTCCTTGACCCGCATGGTGTGGCAGGCGAGACGCGGCAGCCGCGCCTGCAGCGCCGTCAGCTCGTGGTAATGGGTGGCGAACAGGGCCCGGCAGCGGGTGGTCTCGTGCAGGTGCTCGACGCAGGCCCAGGCGATCGACAGCCCGTCGAAGGTGGCGGTGCCGCGGCCGATCTCGTCGAGGATGACCAGCGCCCGCGGGCCGGCCTGGTTCAGGATCGCCGCCGTCTCGACCATCTCGACCATGAAGGTGGAATGGCCGCGGGCCAAGTCGTCGGCGGCGCCGACGCGGCTGAACAGCCGGTCGACCACGCCGATCTCGGCCTCCTCCGCCGGCACGAAGCCGCCCATCTGGGCCAGGACCGCGATCAGCGCGTTCTGGCGCAGGAAGGTCGATTTACCGGCCATGTTCGGGCCGGTCAGCAGCCACAGCCGGCGGTCTTCCGACAGGTCGCAGTCATTGCCGACGAAGGGGCCGCCCTGCGCCTCGGCCAGGGCGATCTCGACCACCGGGTGGCGGCCGCCCTTGATGCGGAAGCCGGTGCCGCCGGTCACCTTCGGCCGGCAGTAGCGGCGTTCGACCGCCAATTCCGCCTGCGAGGCGGCGACATCGAAGCCGGCCAGGGCGCGGACGGCGCCGGAGATCGCCTCGGCCCGGCCGCCGACCTCGCCGACCAGATCGGCGAACAGCCTGAGCTCGAGCGCCAGCGCCTTGTCCGCCGCCTCGCCGATCGACCGCTCCAGCGTGCCGAGCTCGACCGTGGTGAAGCGCATCGCCGAGGCCATGGTCTGGCGATGGATGAAGGTGCCGACATGCGGCGGCTGCAAGAGCTTGTCCGACTGGTTGGCCGAGACCTCGATGTGATAGCCGATGACGTTGTTGTGCCGGATCCGCAGGGTCGGGATCCTGGTCTCGTCGACATAGCGCTGCTGCAGCGCCGCGATCAGCCGGCGGGATTCGTCGCGCAGGGTGCGGACCTCGTCCAGCTCCGGCAGGTAGCCCGGGGCGATGAAGCCGCCGTCGCGGATCAGGAGCGGCAGTTCCTCGGCCAGGGCCCGGGCCAGCCGGTCGACCAGCGCGTCATGCTCGCCGAGCTCGGAAGCGGCGCGGGACAAGAGCGGCGGCAGGTCGAGGAAGCGCGGCGCGCCGAGCCGTTCGCGCAGGCGCCCGCCCTGGCGCAGCGCGTCGCGGATCGCCGCCAGGTCGCGCGGGCCGCCGCGGCCGAGGCCGAGCCGGGTCAGCGCCCGCTCCGCATCCGGGCAAGCGCGCAAAAGGGTGCGCAGGTCGTCGCGCAGCCGACCGTCCTCGACCAGCGCCTGGACGGCGTCGAGCCGTTCGGCCACCGCCTCCGGATCGGTCAGCGGCGCCGCCAGATGGCCCGCCAGCAGCCGGGCGCCGGGGCCGGTGACGGTGCGGTCGATCGCGGCCAAGAGGCTGCCGCGGCGGTCGCCCGACAGGGTCCGCGTCAGCTCCAGGTTGCGGCGGGTGGCGACGTCGATCTCCATCACCGCGCCGCGCGGCAGGCGGCGCGGCGGCGACAGCCGCGGCAGCGCCTTCTGGGTCAGCTGGATGTAGTCGACCAGGGCGCCGGCGGCGGCGACCTCGGCCCGCTCGAAGCTGCCGAAGGAGTCGAGCGTTCCAACGTGAAACAGATCCTGCAGGCGGCGCCGCCCGTTCTCACTGTCGAAGCGGGCGGAGGGCTGCGGCGTCAGCCGCATCTTCCAGTCGCCGAGCAGCTCGAACAGCTCGGGATTCTGCAGCACCCGCTCGGGCAGCAGGATCTCGCTCGGGTCGAAGCGGGCCAGGGCGGCGCCGAGCCGGTCGGGCGCCGTCGGCTCGGTCACCAGCTCGCCCGAGGAGATGTCGACCGCGGCGATGGCCAGGGTGCCGGCGACATCGGCCAGCGCCACCAGGTGATTCGCCGCCCGCGGCTCCAGCAGGCCGTCCTCGGTGACGGTGCCGGGGGTGACGATGCGCACCACCTCGCGCCGCACCAGGGTCTTGCCGGAGCGCTTGCGGGCATCCTCCGGGCTTTCGGTCTGGTCGCACAGCGCCACCCGGAAGCCCTGGCGGATCAGCCGGGCCAGATAGGCCTCGTGGCTGTGCGCGGGGACGCCTGCCATCGGGATGTCCTCGCCCTGGTGCTGGCCGCGCTTGGTCAGGGCGATGTCGAGCGCCGCCGCGGCCTTGACCGCGTCGTCGAAGAACATCTCGTAGAAATCGCCCATGCGGAAGAACAGCAGGCAGTCCGGATGGGCCGCCTTGGCCTCCAGATACTGCGCCATCATCGGCGTGACGGCGGGATCGGTCGTCGCGGGGGTGCTGCTGTCGGGCAAGGCTGTCGACACGGACTTACGGGATCGGATCGGCGAAGCGCGGACCCTAGCACGCACGCGGCGATGTCGGAACGCGGTTGCGCCGATGCCTGGGTTCAAACCAGATCGTCGTAGAGATCCCGCCAGGCCGGATTCATAGCTTCAATCAGAGCCAGTTTGGCCGGTCGCGACCCGCCCTTGATCTGTTTCTCGCGCGCAATGGCGTCGAGCATCGACCCGTGCGGCTCGCACCAGACCAGAAGCTTGCAGCCATACCGAGAGGCGAAGCCTTTGACGGCTCCCGTCCGATGCTCGTGCGCACGGCGCGGAAGATTGGACGTCACGCCGACGTAGAGGGTCCCGTTGCGGTGATTCGCCATGATGTAGACGAAGGGCTGCATCAGGCTGGAAGCCTGTCATTGCGAACGCAACGACGCAATGATGGGGGATTGGCTCACTCCCAAAATCGTCATTGCGAGGAGGCAAAGCCGACGAAGCAATCCAGGGGTCGCACGCAACGGCCCCTGGATTGCTTCGCTGCGCTCGCAATGACGGTCTGGAAAATCCGAAAAGGGTTCATTCGAGGAAGGGAAAGTGACGTGGGGGGGGGGGGGGGGGGGGGGGGGGCGGCCCCGCGCGCC
>NZ_JASATH010000291.1:0-6392 GCF_038440215.1 Inquilinus sp. OTU3971
GGGGGGGGGGGGGGCTGGGGGAGGGGTCTGCGCGCGTCCGCGCGCGAATGCGCTGGGCACAGAACTCGCCGCCCGCGCGGAGTGGCCGCAGTCCAGGCCGGAGACCGGCCTCGAAAACCCCCTCCCCCTATCCCCCTCCCGCGAGGGGAGGGGGGACTCGATGGTTATTGCCCGCCGCGGCGTGCTGGCGGCCGGGGCAGGGTTCGTCGCATTGGTGCTGGCACCCTCGCCGGTCCGCGCCCGTCCGTCGCTGGAGGAGGCGATCCGCGGCTTCGCCGGCGAAACCGAGATCCGTCCGGGCCGGATAAAATTCGACATCCCGCCTTTGGTCGAGAACGGCAACGCCGTCGGCGTCACGGTGGCGGTGGACAGCCCGATGACCGAGGCCGACCACGTCCGCCGCATCGCCCTGTTCAACGAGAAGAACCCGCAAGGCGACATCGCGGTGTTCCACCTCGGGCCGCGGTCCGGCCGGGCCAGCGTCTCGACCCGGATTCGCCTCGCCACCTCGCAGACCATCGTCGCCCTGGCCGAGATGAGCGACGGCAGCGTCTGGTCGGCCGAGGCCGACGTGATCGTGACGCTCGCCGCCTGCATCGAGGACCTGTCGTGACCCGCGCCCTGATCAACGCGCCGAAGACCGCGCGACGCGGCGAGGTCATCGAGATCAAGGCGATGATCGCGCACAGGATGGAGACCGGCTACCGCCTCGGCCCGAACGGCCAGACCATCCCGCGCGACATCATCCACCGCTTCGTCTGCAGCTATAACGGCGTCGAGGTGTTCGCGGCCGAGCTGTTCCCGGCCATGTCGGCCAACCCCTTCATCGCCTTCGCCACCGTGGCCACGGAGTCGGGGACGATCGAGTTCGCCTGGACCGCCGATGACGGCACGGTCGAGCGGGCCGCGGTCGAGATCACCGTCACCTGATGCGGGCACGGTCGTGCCGGGTGCTCCTGCTGGCCGGCGTGGCCCTGGCGGTCGGCGGCCAGACCCCGGATGCCGGCCGGCGCTCGGGCTTCGATTTCATGGCGCCGGAGACGCAGGCGCTGCAGCGCGACGACACCAGCAATCCCGGCATGCTGTGGGTGATGGAGGGCGAGACGCTGTGGCAGCAGCCCGCGGGCCCTGCCGGCGCCAGCTGCGCCGGCTGCCATGGCGATGCGGCCGGCAGCATGCGCGGCGTCGCCGCCCGGTATCCGGCCTTCGATGCGGCGACCGGCCGGCCGATCGATCTGCAGGGCCGGATCAACCAGTGCCGCCAGGCGCGGCAGGGCGCCGAGCCCTTCGCCGCGGAGAGTCAGGAACTGCTGGCGCTGACGACCTATGTCGCCCACCAGTCGCGCGGGATGCCGGTGGAACCGGTCACCGATCCGCGGCTGACGCCCTTCGTCGAGGACGGGCGGCGGTTGTTCGAGCGGCGGATCGGCCAGCTCGACCTGTCCTGCGCCGCCTGCCATGACCAGCGCTGGGGGCAGAAGCTGGGCGGCAGCGTGATCCCGCAGGCCCATCCGACCGGCTACCCGATCTACCGCCTCGAGTGGCAGTCGGTCGGGTCGCTGCAGCGGCGGATGCGCAACTGCATGATCGGCGTGCGCGCCGAGCCCTACGCCTGGGGCGCAGCGGAATTCACCGCGCTCGAGCTCTATCTGCACTCCCGCGCCGAAGACCTGCCGGTCGAGACGCCCGGGGTGCGGCCGTGACACCGGCGGCCGCGCCTGCCACCGTGGGAACACCATCGCAGCAGGATCAGCGGCCGCTCTTGTTCATGACATATGCCCTGGCAAGGCGAAGGGCGATCAGACATCGGAGGCCTCTCGCTCTTTCCGGAGCGGTTCTCCAGTCGACTGGTCGTACCCGAACCGGACGGTGGAACAAGGATCGGCTTTCCCCTCCGCTGGTCTAGGTTCCACCTGTCAGATCTTACAGGTCGACAAAGTCTCTCCGGACTGTTGTCCTTTCAACCAGAGATTGATCCCTGTGGTCTGCTCTACACCCGTTGAGATAGGGATCCACGCCGGAATGGACCCGTCACATGGGCATGGCACGATCAGCCCAGCGACGTTTCCACCAAGCAGCAACTCAAGGAAGTCCATGCGCCCGGGTCGCTTATTCGTCGATGCGGGACAAGATTTTCGCAACTTGTTCGGAGGAGGTGCGCGGCAATGTCAGACTTTGGAGACCTCGACCAGACCACCAAGGATCTTTTCTCGACGCTGCAAAGCTGGTTAAGCAACACAGTTTCAGGTCTTGAGATGACAGGTGTTGCCACTTCTAATCCGTTAATTAGCCTTGAACTGGTCGCGGGACAACTCGGCGAGTTTACCGGCGGCTATCGTACCGAAGAGCAGATGATCAGTTATCTTCAGAATCAGATAAATTCACCAGGCAGCGAAGGTTAGTGGTCTTGTACCGGGCTCCGACTGTCTAATGCGCGAAGGTCGGCGGGCGTGGATTTTGAATCTGCGCCGCCGCCGTTATCCGGACGAGGTTCGGCGCCCAGCCGACGACCGCTCCTCACCTTTTGTGGGCAAACCGCAAGCCGGCATCAGGGCGGAGTCAGTAAACACATTGTTCACTTGTATTAATCTGCGATCTCGTTCATGCTATGTTCCATGGACAAGGCGCAGACCGATCAGATGTCGGAGGCCCCGGCCGCTCCCCAGGAGGAGCGGGCGGCGCGGCATCTGCGCATGCTCGCCCGGGCGGCCGAGATCCAGATGGAGATCATGGAGGTCACCCGCACCGAGGCGGTCGAGGCGCCGCAGCCCGGCGTCGACTATGGCCAGCGGATCGCCGTGATCGCGAAGTCGCTGCGGCTGACCCTGCTCTTGGAGGACAAGTTCGCCAATCATCGCGACGAGCGGCGCAAGGCCGCGGCGAAGCGGGAGGCGGCCCAGGAGGACTGGCACGCGCTGCGGGTGAAGCTGGCGATGCTGGCGGCGGCCTACGAATCGTCCGAGGACGGTGAGGAGGTGCAACGCCGCGCCGCCGAGGTGTGCGAGCGGGTCGAGCGGCCGGAGGTGGTCGAGCTGATCGAAGCCAGCCGGGTCGAGGTCGCGGTGGCGGCGTTGTGCCGGCGCTGGGGCTACCCGCCGACAGTGGAGCGCTGGCTGGAGATGGCCGACGAGGCCATGGAGGAGCTGGGCTTCCTGCCGTCGAAGGACGGCGAGGACGATGACGATCCGCCCGAGCCCCGCTCCGCGGCTCCCCGCCGCCGCAAGCCGCCGGACACGGGGTGAGCCGCTCGCGCACTCACTGCCTTCACCACCACATTCAGCATCCACGAGCGCAGCCTTCCACACTCCCCCTCCCCTTGCGGGAGGGGGTTGGGGGAGGGGTCTGCGCGCGTCTGCGCGCGAATGGGCTGTGGACAGATCTCGGCATTCGCGCTGGTTCGCGATGATTCGGATCGGATCGAGCCGAGAGAGAACCCCTCCCCCTGACCCCCTCCCGCAAGGGGAGGGGGAGAGTGGAAAACACAGGCCAGCTCAGGTGATCGAACTCTGAAAGGGCCCCGCTTGCGGGAGAAGCAAGCTGCAACCATCACGGCAAGAAGGCGAAACCGGCGAAGCCGCCCATGCGGTTCGCCCGCTCAATGTGCCGGCGCGGTCCAATCGGCGAAGCCCCGGCCGGCATCGGCCAGGCGGCGCAGCAACGGCGCCGGGGCCAGGGTCGGCTCGCCGCGGGCGGTGGCGAAAGCCTCCAGCCGGGCCGCCACGGTCTTCAGCCCGACCTGGTCGGCGTAGAACATCGGGCCGCCGCGCCAGGCCGGCCAGCCATAGCCGTTCAGCCAGATCGCATCGATGTCGCCGGGGCGGGCGGCGATGCCCTCCTCCAGGATCCGGGCGCCCTCATTGACCATCGGATAGACCAGCCGCTCGACGATCTCCTCGGCCGGGATCGGGCGGCGGGTGACGCCGAGCCGGGCCGAGACCTGCTCCAGCAGCGCCTCCACCTCCGGGTCGCGCACGCCGCTGCGGGCGCCTTCGGGGTAGAGGTAGTAGCCGCGGCCGACCTTCTGGCCCAGGCGCCCGGCCTCGCACAGCGCGTCGGCCACCGGCGCCGCCTGGCCCAGCGACTTGCGGTTGCGCCAGGCGATGTCCAGACCCGCCAGGTCGCTCACGGCAAAGGGCCCCATGCGGAAGCCGAAGCCGGTCAGGGCGGCGTCGACCTCATGCGGCAGCGCGCCCTCGATCAGCAGCCGCTCGGCCTCCTGGGTGCGGCGGGCCAGCATGCGGTTGCCGACGAAGCCGCGGCAGACGCCGACCACCACCGGCACCTTGCCCAGCCGCTTGCCCAGGTCGAGTGCCGTGGCCAGCACCTCGGGCGTGGTCGCCTTGCCGCGCACCACCTCCAAGAGGCGCATGACATTGGCGGGGCTGAAGAAATGCAGCCCCAGCACGTCGCCGGGGCGGGCGGTCACGGCGGCGATCTGGTCGACATCGAGATAGGAGGTGTTGGTGGCCAGGATCGCGCCCGGCTTGGCGACGCGATCCAGCGTGCCGAAGATCTGCCGCTTCACGTCCATGTCCTCGAAGGCGGCCTCGACCACCAGATCGGCGTCGGCAGCGGCCTCCAGCCCGACCTTGCCGGTCACCAGCGCCAGGCGCCGGGCCTCGTCCTCCGCCGACAGGCTGCCGCGCTGCACCGAGGAGGCGTAGGCCTTGGCGACGCGGTCCAGGCCGCGGGCCAGCAGGTCCTCGCCGGTCTCGATCACGGTCACCGGGATGCCGGCATTGGCGAAGCACATGGCGATGCCGGCGCCCATGGTGCCGGCGCCGATCACTGCGGCCCGGTGGATCGGCCGCCGTGCCGTGTCCTTCGCCAGCCCCGGCACGCGGGCGGTCTCGCGCTCGGCGAAGAAGGCGTAGCGCAGGGCCTTGGACCGGTCGTCGGCGACCAGGGCGGCGAAGCGGGCGCGCTCCAGCGCCTGCCCGGCCTCGAACGGCTCGGTGAAGGTGGCGCGCACCGATTCGGCCAGGGCGGCGATGTTGGGCAGGTCCGGGCCGCGCTTCAGCGCCTCGGCCGCCGCCTGCTCGAAGGCCTCGCGGCCGCCGGGCTGCAACTGCCGGTCGAGGTCGCGGGTCCGCCGCGTCGTGCCCGCCAGCTCCAGCGCCCTGGCCCTGGCCGCTTCCAGCAGGTCGCCCTCGGCCACCGTGTCGACGATGCCGAGCGTCAGCGCCTCGGCGGCGGAGACAGGGGCGCCGTCCGCCATCAGCTTGAAGGCCGGGGCGGCGCCGATCAGCCGCGGCAGCCGCTGGGTGCCGCCGGCGCCGGGGATCAGCCCCAGCTTGATCTCGGGCAGGCCCAGCTTGGCGGCCGGGCCGGCGATGCGGGCGTGGCAGCCCAGCGCTACCTCCAGCCCGCCGCCCAGCGCCGCGCCGCCGATCGCGGCGACGAGCGGCTTCTGGACCGAATCGAAGCCGTCGATCACCTCGGGCAGGGACGGGGGCGCCGGCGGCTTGCCGAACTCGCTGATATCGGCGCCGGCGATGAAGGTGCGGCCCTCGGCGGCGATGACGATGGCGCGCACCGCCGGGTCGGCATCGGCGCGGCGCACCGCCTCGGCCAGGCCGGCGCGGACGCCGGCGTCCAGCGCGTTGACCGGCGGGCTGGCGATGGTGACGACGGCGATCCCGTCCTCGACCACGGTGCGCACCTTCTCCATCGGTCTTCCCCGTTCAGCGGATCACATCGGCACCGCCTTCGGTATAGGCGATGTCATTGATCCGCAAGCCGGATGGTATAGGCTTCAGTTCCTTCCGACGGCGCAGCGGGCGGGGCCAATGGCTCGGCATGACGGGAAAACCAAGGTCGGACGGCCGGTCGCGGCGGTCCTGTCGGTGCTGGCCCTGCTGCTGCCCGGGCCGGTTTCGGCCGGCGACTGCATGGCCCGCGCCGCGCTGCAGGCCGGGGTGCCGACCGAGCTGATCCTGGCCATGTCCTATGTCGAGACCCGCTGGCGGCAGCAGGCGGTGAACGCGGCCAACAGCAACGGCACCGAGGATATCTGCATGATGCAGATCAACTCGATTCACTATCCCCGCCTGGCCGCGCTCGGCGTCACCCGCGAGGCGCTGCTGGCCGACCGCTGCGTCTGCCTGCTGGTCGGCGGCGAGATCCTGCGCGAGATGCGCGCCGCCACCGGCGGGGCCGACATCTGGTCCGCGGTCGCCGCCTACAATGCCGGGCCGGCGAATCTGGCGGCCGGCCGTCCCTATGCCGACCAGGTCCGCCGGGTGTACGAGGCGATCCAGGTCATCCAGGGGCAGTGACCGCGGGTCGAGCGGATCGGCCGGTGCCAGCCTCCTCACCCGAAATCGCTGCGCGATTTCGACCTCTCCCCGGGGAGAGGTATCGCGGGCGCGGCTCATATTCCCTCTCCCGCG
>NZ_JASATH010000292.1:0-6367 GCF_038440215.1 Inquilinus sp. OTU3971
CTTGGCTCTGGGCATCGCCCTGAGCGCGTCGGCGAAGAAGTCGGGGCCGCCGAAATTGCCGGATTTCAGGGCCAGCACCATCGATGGCTCCTGCCCGACGGCATAGAGCACCGGCACGCCCGGGGCGATCTCGGCGCCGATGCGGAAGGCGGGCAGGGCCAGGGCGTCGACCACCGCGCCGGAGGTCTCGCCGCCCGCCACCACCAGCCGGCGCATGCCGGCTTCGACCAGGCCGAGGGCGATCCGCGCCATCGCCTGCTCGATGGCGTGGCCGGCGGCGTCGCGGCCGAGCTTCCGCTGCACCGCCGCCACCTGCTCGGGCGGCGCGCTGCTGGCGATCAGCACCGGACCCTCGGCGCGATGGCGCTCGGCCCAGGCCAAGGCTCGTCCGACTTCATCGGGATCGCCGGCCAGCGCCTCCGGGTCGAGGCGCAGGACGGGCATGCTCCGCTCCGCCGCCGCGATCTGGCCCAGCGTCGCCTGCGAGCAGCTGCCGGCCAGGATCGCGGCCGGGCCGCCGATCGGGGCCGGCGCCTGGCCGGTGCCCGCAGCCGTGATCCGGCCGGCGGCGACCAGCGCTCGGGCGATGCCGAGGCCGAGGCCGGAGGCGCCGGTCGACACCGGCTGGTCCAGCGCCACCACGCCCAGCGTCTCCAGGTGGCGGTCCAGCACCGCGTCGGCGATCACCGCGCCGGCGCCCTCGGCCGCGCGTTGCCAGAGGGCATCGCGCACCGCCTGCGGCCCGGCCTCCACCGTGGCCAGCGGCAGCAGGGCGACCGGCGCCCGGCTCTGCCGGCCCAGCACGCGCACCAGGTTGGAATCCCGCATCGGGTTCAGCGGGTGATCCTTCAGCGGGCTCTCATGCAGCGGCACGGTGCCGACGAAGAGATGGCCGAGATAGACCGTCCGCCCGGTCTCGGGGAAGGCGGGGGTGACCAGGGCCAGCCCGGCGCCGATCTCGGCCCGCAGCGCGTCGGTCACCGGGCCGATATTGCCGGCATCGGTCGAATCGAAGGTCGAGCAGATCTTGAACAGCACATGGCCGGCGCCGCGGCCGCGCAGCCAGCGCGCCGCCGCCAGGCTGCGATCCACCGCATCGACGGCCGGGATCGACCGGCTCTTCAGCGCCACCACCACCGCGTCGACCGCCGGGAGATCCAGGTCGTCGCGCGGCACGCCGATGGTCTGGACGGTGCGCAGACCGGCCTTGGACAGGGTGTTCGCCAGGTCGGAGGCACCGGTGTAGTCGTCGGCCACGCAGCCGAGCGCGAGGGTCATCGTCTCCTCCTCATCCTTTGCGGCCGGCATAGGGTGCGAACCAGCCGAGCCCTTCGAGAGTGCCGGCGCGGGGCCGGTACTCGCAACCGATGAAGCCGGCATAGCCCAGCCGCTCCAGCTCCTGGAACAGGAACGGGTAGTTCAGCTCCTCGACATCCGGCTCGTGCCGGCCGGGCACGCTGGCGATCTGGACATGGGCGGCGATCGGCAGCAGCGCCCGCAGCGCCATGGTCACGTCGCCATGCAGGATCTGCCGATGATAGCAGTCGAATTGCAGCTTCAGATTGGGCAGGCCAAGCTCGCCGATCAGCGTCGCGGCCCGGTTGAAGTCACCCAGGAAATAGCCCGGCATGTCGCGGGTGTTCAGCGGCTCCAGCAGAACGTCGACGCCCTTGGCCGCAAAGGCCTCGGCGGCGAAGGACACTGCATCATGCCAAGCCTGCTGCGCCAGTGGATCGGCCGGGTCGGCGTTGCCGCTCATCATGTGCACGCGGCCGACGCCGGTGGCCTCGGCATAGGTCAGGGCGGTGGCGACCGAGGCACGGAACTCGTCCGCCCGCTCGGGCAGGGCCGCCAGGCCGCGCTCACCCTTGGCCCAGTCGCCGGGCGGCAGGTTGAACAGCGCCTGGGTCAGGCCGTTGCGCGACAGCCGGTCGGCGATCGCCTCGGGCGGATGCTCATAGGGGAACAGGTACTCGACCGCGGTGAAACCCGCCCCGGCCGCCGCGTCGAAGCGGTCGAGAAAGTCCCATTCGGTGAACATCATGCTGAGATTGGCGGCGAAGCGCGGCATCTATCCCTCCTTCTTCGCGCCGGGCAGGTCGAGGCCGGCGATCTGGGCATAGAGCCGGGCGACCGAGGCGTCGTCGTCCCGGCCCATGCCGGCGGCGGCAGTCATCAGGAACATCTGCAGCGCCGCGCCGGCCACCGGCACCGGGAACTTGCCGCTGCGCGCCATGTCCATGACGATGCCGAGATCCTTGGTGAAGATGTCGACGGCGCTGCGCGGCGCATAGTCGCCATCCAGCACATGCGGGATGCGGTTCTCGAACATCCAGGAATTGCCGGCCGAGGCGGTGATCACCTCATAGACCTTGCGGATGTCGAGGCCCTGGCGGGCGGCGAAGGCGATCGCCTCGCAGGCGGCGGCGATGTGCACCCCGGCCAGCAGCTGGTTCACCATCTTGAAGGCGGCGCCGGTGCCCGGGGCGTCGCCGAGCTCGTAGAGCTTTGCTGCCATGGCGTCGAGCGCCGGCCGGGCTGCGGCGAAGGCGGCCGGGCTGCCGGAGGCGAGGATGGTCAGCGCGCCCTCGGCCGCGCGCTGGGCGCCGCCGCTGATCGGGGCGTCCAGATAGTGCCGGCCGGTCGCCTCCAGCCGCTCGGCCATGGCCCGGGCTGCTTCCGGCGCCATGGTCGCGGATGATACGAAGACTGCGCCTTCCGGCATCGCCGCGGCACAGCCGGTCTCGCCGAACAGCACCGATTCGGTCTGGGCCGCGTTGACCACGACCGAGACCACGATGTCGGCGCCCGCGGCGGCCTCGGCCGGGGTTGCGGCGCCGGTGCCGCCGGCTTCGACCAGGCGCTCGACCGCGGCGGCGGACAGGTCGCAGCCGGCGACCTCGAAGCCGGCCCGGCGCAGCGACAGGGCCATGCCCAGCCCCATCGAGCCCAGCCCGATCACGGCGGCGCGGCCAATCGGTTTCGTCATTGTCGAGTCTCCCAGTCCGGATCCTAGCGGTTGACGAGCTTCGCGGGGGTGGTCAGGACGGCGGCGGCGCCCAGCACCAGCATCACCGCCAGCATATACATGCCGAATTCGGTGCTGCCGGTCAGGTCCTTCAACAGGCCGATGGCATAGGGGCTGACGAAACCGGCCAGGTTGCCGATCGAGTTGATCATGGCGATGCCGGCCGCCGCGGCGGCGCCGTGCAGGAAGGCCGTGGGCAGCGACCAGAACAGCGGCGCACAGGTCAGGACCCCGGCCGCGGCCAGCGACAGGAAGGCGATCGCGATCGTGCTGTCGGTGGCGGTCGCCGCGACGACGAAGCCGATCGCGCCCATGACCGCCGGGATCACCAGGTGCCAGCGGCGCTCGCGGCGCCGGTCGGCGCTCTGCCCGAACAGGATCATGGCGACGACGGCGCACAGGAACGGGATGGCGCTGATCAGGCCGATGTTGAGGTTGCCGCTGACTCCGGTCGCCTTGACCAGGGTCGGCATCCAGAAGGTCAGCCCGTACTGGCCGCTGACGAAGGCGAAGTAGATGAAGCAGGACAGCCAGACCCGGCCGTCGCGGAACACCGCGCCGAGCGAGGCGGGGCTGTCCTTGCCCTTGGCATCGGCTGCAATCTCGCGCTCGATCACCGCCTTCTCCTCATCGGTCAGCCATTTCGCCTCGCGGACGCTGTTGTCGAGCACGAACAGAACGGCCAGGCCGATCAGAACGGCCGGGACCGCCTCGATCAGGAACATCCACTGCCAGCCGGCCAGGCCGTGCGTTTCGTGGAAGGCGTCCATGATCCAGCCCGACAGCGGGTTGCCGAAGATGCCGGAGACCGGGATCGCGGCCATGAACACGGCGATGATCCTGGCCCGGCGATGCGACGGGTACCAGTAGGTCAGGTACAGGATGATGCCGGGGTAGAAGCCGGCCTCGGCCAAGCCCAGCAGGAAGCGCAGGGCATAGAACCACGGCGCCGAGGGCACGAACATGAAGGCGGCGGAGACGATGCCCCAGGTGATCATGATCCGGGCGATCCACATCCGGGCGCCGACCCGGTGCAGGATGACGTTGCTCGGCACCTCGAACAGGAAGTAGCCGACGAAGAAGATGCCGGCGCCCAGGCCGAACACCGCCTCGCTGAAGCCGAGGTCCTGCGACATCTGCAGCTTGGCGAAGCCGACATTCACGCGATCGAGATAGGCGACCACGTAGCACAGCATCAGGAACGGCACGATGCGCCAGAACACCTTGCGGTAGACCCGCTTTTCGATGGCTCCCGCCGCGTCGCGCGGCAACGGCATGGCTTGGACGGTCATTCTCCCTCCCTCGGCTCGTCCGTGGCGGACAATTGACACCGGTATCATTTCTGGATCGCCGCAGATCCAGCCAAAAGATTGGATTTCACGACGCTGGAATGATATCGGTATCAATATTCATGGGCGAAGCTGACGGCGACGTCAAGGGCGGGGCTGAGAGGCGGCAGAAGCAGGACGGTGCGAGGGCTTCCGCTCGCACCCGGGATGCAGGGATGATGGGGGCCGAGTCGACGCAGAGGGTCCTGATGGCGCGCACACGAAGGCCCGATCCCAGGGGCATTACGCTGGCGGATATCGCGCGCACCGCCGGGGTCAGCAAGATCACCGTGTCGCGGGTGCTGCGCGGCGGGCCGGTGGCCGCGGAGACGCGCGACCGGGTGCTGGAGATCGTGCGGCGCCTCGGCTATGTGCCGAACCGCCTGGCCGGCACCCTGTCCTCGGCCGGCTCGAACCTGGTCGGGGTGATCATCCCGTCGCTCGCCAACATCGTCTTTCCCGACGTGCTGCGCGGGGCCGAAGCCGTGCTGGATGCGGCCGGGTTCCGGCCGGTGGTCGGCGTCACCGACTACGACCCGGCGCGGGAGGAAGGGCTGATCGAGGCGATGCTGGCCTGGCGCCCGGCCGGACTGATCGTCACCGGGCTGGAGCACACCGACCGCAGCCGGGCGATGCTCGCCAATGCCGGAATCCGGGTGGCCGAGCTGATGGATCTCGACGGCGCCGGGCTCGACATCGTCGTCGGCCTGTCGAACCGGGCGGCCGGGCGGGCCAGCGCCCGCCATCTGGTCGAGCGCGGCTATCGGCGCCTGGCCTTTGTCGGCCACGATCTCGGCCGGGACCGGCGCGCGGCGAAGCGGTTCGAGGGCTTCCGCGAGGCGCTGTCGGAAAGCCCGGCGGCCCTGGTCGCGACCGAGATCCTGCCGGGCCGGTCCTCCGCCGCCTCCGGGCGCGAGGGGCTGGCGCGGATCCTCGACCGTGGCGACGGTGCCGACGGGGTCGACGCGGTCTATTTTTCCAATGACGACATGGCGATGGGCGGCTGTTTCCTGTGCCTCAGCCGGGGCATCGCCGTACCGGACCAAGTGGCGCTGTTCGGCTTCAACGGGCTCGACCTGGGCCAGGCGCTGCCGCAGCCGCTCTCCACCATCCGCTCGCCGCGGGTGCGGATGGGGGAGGTCGGGGCCCGGCTGGTCTGCGGCCGCGAGCCGCCGGCAATCGTCGATCTCGGCTTCGAACTGATCCCCGGCGCCACCGCCTGACCGCATTCGGAGGAAGGACCCATGGACGAGACCAGGCTGCGCGAGGACATCTGCCGCTTCGGCCGTTCGCTGTTCGAGCGCGGGCTGACGCCGGGCTCCTCCGGCAATATCAGCCTGCGGCTGGACGATGGCGGCTGGCTGGTGACGCCGACCAACGCCTCGCTGGGCTTCCTCGACCCGGCGCGGCTGTCCCGGCTCGACGCCGAGGGGCGGCTTTTGTCCGGCGACAAGCCGACCAAGGAGATCCCGCTGCACGGCGCGCTGTACGAGACGCGCGGCTCGGCCCGCGCCATCGTGCATCTGCATTCGACCCATTCGGTGGCGGTGTCGATGCTGCCGGGGATCGACCCCAGGGCGGTGCTGCCGCCGCTGACCGCCTATTACCTGATGCGCGTCGGGGCGACCGCGCTGGTGCCCTATTACCGGCCGGGCGACCCGGCCGTGGCCGACGCCATCCGCGGCCTGGCCGGCCGCTATTCGTCCGTGCTGCTGGCCAATCACGGCCCGGTGGTGGCGGGCGAGAGCCTGGAGGCGGCGGTCTATGCGACGGAGGAGCTGGAGGAGACGGCGAAGCTGCACCTGCTGCTGCGCGGCCTGAACCCGCGCCTGCTGTCGCCGGGCCAGATCTCGGAGTTGAAGCAGGCGTTCAAGCTCGAATGGCCGGAGGAGAGCGGGGCGGGTCACGATCACCAGACGGAATGAGGTCCGGCCGGATCGGGCGACCGACCGCGCCGGAAGGACTCCCGGGGGGGGGGGGGGGGGGGGGGGGGGGGGGGGGGGGGGGGGGG
>NZ_JASATH010000293.1:0-6325 GCF_038440215.1 Inquilinus sp. OTU3971
CCGCTTTCGCCACCTTGAGGATGCGGTCGCGGTAATCGGCGACGGTGCTGACTTTCAGCCCATCGACCTTGCCGCCATCGTCCCAGCGCCGCAGCCGCACCGCGGCCTCGACATGGGGGTGGCGGGCGAATTCGGCCGCCTCCTCGGGGCTCATCGGGCCGCCCTGCTTGCCGAGCGAATGGACCGAAGCCGCGGACAGGACGTCCAGGTAGCTCGGCTCGACGGCGCAGAGATAGCGCTTGGCGGCGACATGCAGGCGGACCGGCTCGCTGACCTCCGGGCCGAAGCGGGCGGCCAGCCAGTCGCCGCCGGCGCCGTCATGCTTGTGATAGCCATAGGCGTCGTCGGCCAGCTCCAGGAAATGGCCGATGTCGTGCAGCAGGGCGGCCACCACCAGCACGTCGGACGCGCCTTCGTGCTCGGCCAGGGCGGCCGCCTGCAGGCCGTGCTCCTGCATGGTCACGCCTTCGCCATAGGTCTCGTGGCCATGGGCGGCGAACAGGCCCTCGATCTCGGCCAGCAGCGGATGCAGGGACTCGCTCATCGGGTCGCCTCCAGGCTGAACAGGGTGCTGGTCAGGCCGTCCTTGTCGGTGTAGCAGCCCTGCAGCCAGCGGCGCCCGGCGGAGAAGCCGCGGCGGCCGTGCAGCACGCGCTGGTTGTCGACGATGAACAGATCCCCCGGCGCCAGGCGGAAGCCGACCGTGAGGTCCGGGTCATGCAGCAGCCGGCCGAAGCGGCGATAGGCGTCGTAGAAGGCCTCGACCTCGTCTGGGTCCAGGTCGAGGGGAGCGATCGAGCGGTTGTTGTAGCGCACCGCCGCCAGCTCGCCCTCCGCGTCCAGCTCGATCAGCGGCGCCCGGCTGCGCAGGTCGATCTGGCCGGGTTCGACATAGCGGAAGGGCACCGCCCGCCGGGTCAGCAGGGCGAAGGCGTCCGGCGCCTCGCGCCGCAGCCTTTCGGCCGCGGCGAAGCCGTCGACCACCACCGACTCGCCGCCCTCGGCCGCCGCCTCCAGGCAGTGCAGCAATTGCAATTGGGGCACCGGATCGCGATAGGGGTTGTCGGTGTGATTGCCCAGGCCGATTGCCGTAAAGGCCAGGTTCTGCGGCTTGTCCACCGCCACCACGTCGAACAGCCGGCCGTAATTGGTCTCGCGGACGAAGCCGAACAGCTCGACCACCTTGCACACCGTGCCGGGTTCGGTCGGCACCCCGCGCAGCAGGGCGAAGCCATGGTCATAGGCCCGGCGCAGCCAGGCGGCGCGGGCGGCATCGTCACCGGCGACCGCGGCATAGTCGTCGGTGGGCAGGGCGAGGGACGAATCCCACAGCACCGGCCGGCGCCGGCGCTCGGTGCGGGAGGCGGGGTCCAGGGCATGGGCGCGCAGCCAGGCGGCTGAGAAGCGCGCCGGCGTCTCGAAGCCGGCGAGGTCGATCTCGACCGTGCCGTCGGCGGCCAGGACGGCGGTACGGATGGCAATGCCGTCGGGCAGGTCGATGGCGTCGAACAGGCGCTGACCCTCCGGCCGGTCGCGGCGGTCCGGCCGGTTGTCGGCCAGCCAGATCGCGGGGTAGGGGCTCTCGCGGCCATCCGACCAGCGGATCGTCAGCCGGTCGGCGGTGTGGCCGAGGGTGGCGATCCGAGCCGTGTCGGCGACGGCGAGCGGGACGGCGAGGGCGGTGGGCATGGCGGCCTCGGCAAGGGTGCTGGGCCGAGACTGCGATCCCCTCATGCATAAGTCCAATACGCGCTTTCCATGCTATCTATGGGCCATGCGAATGAACCTGATGCAGCTGCGGGCCTTCCACGCGGTGGCGACCCAGGCCAGCTTCACCCTGGCGGCGCGAACGCTGGGGCTGACCCAGCCGACCCTGTCGCAATCGGTGAAGGCGCTGGAGGAGCGCTACGGCGTGCTGCTGTTCGAGCGCAGCTCGCGCCGGGTGCAGCCGACCGAGATGGGGCGGCGGCTGTTCCAGCTTACCACCCGGCTGTTCGACACGGAGCAGGAGGCGGCGACGCTGCTGGAGGGCTCGGCCCAGCTGGCCCGCGGCCTGCTGCAGCTCGGTGCCGACAGCCCGTATTACGTCATGCCGTTGATCGCCGAGTTCGACCGCCGCCACCCGCAGGTCGAGATCCGGCTGTCGATCGGCAATGCCGGGGCGGTGCTGGAGGACCTGTCGGAGGCGCGGCTGGACGTGGCGCTCTTGTCCAACCCGCCGGTCGATCCGCGCTTCCACACCGTGCCGCTGTATCGCGACCCGGTGCGGCTGATGCTGCCGGCCGGCCATCCGCTGGCCGCGAGCCACCCGCTGGCGGCGGGCGACGCGGTGCCGGTCGCGGCGTTGGCCGGGCAGCGCCTGGTGATGCGCGAGACCGGGTCGATGACCCGGCGCACGGTCGAGCGCGGCCTGGCCGAGGCGGAGATCGCGCCCGGCGCAATGTTCGAGGTGACCGGCCGCGAGGCGGTGCAGGAGGCGGTGGCGCTGGGCCTCGGCCTCGGCTTCATCTCCGCGGGCGAGATCCGGCCCGATCCGCGCATCGCCGTCCGGCCGCTCGCTAACTGCGCCTGGCACACCGACGAATATGTGTTGTGCCAGCGCGACCGCCGGCGCTTCCCGGCGATCCGCGCCTTCATCGAGCTGGCGGTGGCGGCGGTAGGGGCGGGGCAAGGACCAGGAGAGCTTCAGTCTCCGACTCCGCAGACGGTATGATCTGGGTCGACCAGACTACTGCCTGGCCGTATATGGCCAATGTTGCGAAGATGAGGAACCCGTGATGTCGAAATTCGGGCAGGACCTGATCGAGAGCGCCAGGGAGGCGCTGGCGATTGCCCAAGGGCGCTCCGAAGCCGCCCGGTCGATCCCAGTTCCCGATGTTGATGTCTCGGCGATCCGCAAGCGGCTGGGCCTGTCACAGTCCGCCTTTGCCGCCAAGTTCGGCTTCTCGGTCTCGGCCGTCCGCGACTGGGAGCAGCATCGCAAAGTGCCGGAGCCGGCGACCCCGTACCTTCCTGAAGGTGATCGAGAAGGAGCCGGAGGCGGTCGAACGCGCGCTGTCCGCGGCGTGAAGGCCGCCGGCCTCAGCCCTTCGGCATCAGCCGGTTGACATGGCCCATCTTGCGGCCGGGGCGGGGGGCGCCCTTGCCGTAGAGATGCAGCCTGGCGCCGGGCTCGGCCAGGAAGTCCGGCCAGCGCAGCACGTCGTCGCCGATCAGGTTCTGCATCACCGCGTCGGAATGGCGCTCGGTCGACCCTAACGGCAGGCCGCAGACGGCGCGGACCAGCTGCTCGAACTGGTCGCAGGTGCAGGCATCCTGGGTCCAGTGGCCGGAATTGTGCGGCCGCGGCGCCAGCTCGTTGACCAGCAGGCCACCGTCGCGCGCCTCGAACAACTCCACCGCCAGCAGGCCGGCCATGTCCAGCGCCGTGATCAGGGTGCGGGCGATCTCCTCGGCCTCGGCGGCGCGCTGCGGCGCCAGGTCGGGGGCGGGGGCGATCGTCTCCGACAGGATGTGGTCGCGGTGCCGGTTCTCGACCGCGGGGTAGCACACCACCGACCCTTCGACGCCGCGGGCGGCGATCACCGACAGCTCGCGGGCGAAGTCGACGAAGCCCTCGAGAATGGCCGGCCGGCCGCCGAGCTTCTCCCACGCCGCGGCGGCGTCGGCGGGGTCGCGGATCACCGCCTGGCCCTTGCCGTCATAGCCCTCGCGCCGGGTCTTCAGCACCGACGGCGTGCCGATCGCGGCCACCGCCGCCGCCAGCTCCCCGGCCGAGCCGATGGCGCGCCAGGGCGCGGTGCCGATGCCATGGCGGTTGCAGAAGTCCTTCTCGGCCACCCGATCCTGGCACACCGCGAGCCCGTCCGGCCCTGGCCGCACCGGCACGCGGGCGGCCAGGTGCAGCACGGTCTCGTAGGGGATGTTCTCGAATTCGTAGGTGACGACGTCGACCTGGGAGGCGAAGGCGTCCAGCGCCGCGTGATCGGTGTAGGAGGACAGGGTCGACCGGTCGGTCACCTGGGCACAGGGGCTGTCCGGGTCCGGGCACAGCACATGGGTGCGGTAGCCGAGGCGGGCGGCGGCCAGGGCGGTCATGCGGCCGAGCTGGCCGCCGCCGAGCATGCCGATGACGCTGCCTGGCGGAAGGGGAGGGGTGCTGCTGCTCATTCGTCCTTCGGGTGCTCGGCCACGACCTCGGTCTGGCGCTGGCGCCAGGCGTCCAAGGCATCGGCGACGGCAGGGTCGCTCAGCGCCAGGATCGCGGCGGCCAGCAGCGCCGCGTTGATCGCCCCGGCCCGGCCGATCGCCAGCGTGCCGACCGGGATGCCGCCCGGCATCTGTACGATCGACAGCAGGCTGTCCATGCCCTTCAGCGCCTTGCTCTCGACCGGCACGCCCAGCACCGGCAGCGGCGTCATCGCCGCCGTCATGCCCGGCAGATGGGCGGAACCGCCTGCACCGGCGATGATCACCTTGATGCCGCGGCCGCGCGCCTCGCGGGCGAAATCGGCCATCCGGTCCGGCGTGCGGTGGGCCGACATGATCCGCGTCTCATGGCCGATGCCCAGCAGCGACAGCGTGTCGGCGGCGTGGCGCATGGTCTCCCAGTCGGACTGGCTGCCCATGATGATTGCCACGGGCGGCGCGGCGGGTTCGGCCATCGGTCGGGAAATCCTCGGGGTTGCGGGCACGCCCGTCAGGCGATGATGTCGGGCAGCAGCCTGCTCTCGATCATGGTGATCTGATCCTTGAGCAGCAGCTTGCGCTTCTTCAGGCGCTGGATCTGAAGCTGGTTGACGGGACCATCTGCGGTCAGCCGGTCGATGATCTCGTCGAGGTCGCGGTGCTCGACCCGCAAAGCGGCCAGCTTCTCCTGCATCGACTCGATGTCGATCATTCCCTCAAACGGCCTTTCCTGCGGGTCCCGGGTTCGGCGGCGCCCGATCATAGCAAAGGGAGCGGCCCGACCGGAACGCGTTTGACGCGGGGGTGGCGCGCCCCGGCGGCGCATCCGGCTCTTACAGCACCGGCCGCTTCCCGGTACAAGGGGGAACTGCAACCGGGAGCGGGAACGAAGCACGGCATGGCGGGCGAGAAGCGCATCGGGATTCTCACCAGCGGCGGTGACTGCGCCGGGCTCAACGCGGTGATCCGCGCGGCGGTGTGCCGGGCCGACGGGCTCGGCTGGACCGTGATCGGCATCAAGGAGGGCACCTCCGGCCTGCTGTCCCGACCGCTGCGCTACGAGGTGCTGACGCCGGACAAGATGACGACCGCGGTGATGCGCCAGGGCGGCACCATCCTCGGCACCACCAACAAGGGCGACCCCTTCGCCTTCCCGATGTCCGACGGCACGCTGAAGGACCGGTCGGTCGAGATCATCGGCGGCTATCACGAGCTCGGCCTCGACGCTTTGATCGGCGTCGGCGGTGACGGCAGCCATTCGATCCTGCGGCGCCTGGCCCAGCAGGGCGGCTTCAACTATGTCGGCATCCCGAAGACGATCGACAACGATGTCGGCCTGACCGAGGTCTCGGTCGGCTTCGACACTGCCGTGGCGGTGGCGACCGAGGCGCTGGACCGGCTGCAGCCGACCGCGGCCAGCCACGCCCGGGTGATGGTGCTGGAGGTGATGGGCCGCGACGCCGGCCATATCGCCCTGGCCGCGGGCATCGCCGGCGGCGCCGACGTGATCCTGATCCCGGAGATTCCGTTCTCGATCGATTCCGTCGCCCACAAGATCCGCGAGGTGCGCAAGACCGGCCGCAACTTCGCCCTGGTGGTGGTGTCCGAGGCGGTGAAAACCGCCGACGGCACCAAGGTGCACAAGGACTATCACGGCGGCGAGAAGCGCTTCGGCGGCATCGGCGACTACGTCGCCTTCAAGATCGCCGACACCACGGGGGCGGAGACGCGGGTGACGGTGCTGGGCCATGTCCAGCGCGGCTCGATGCCCAGCTGGCGCGACCGGCTGATCGCCTCGGCCTTCGGCGCCCATGCGGTCGACCTGATCGCCGAGGGCAAGTTCGACCGGATGGTCGCCTGGTCCGACCGCCGGGTGATCGACGTGCCGCTGCAGGACGCGATCGCCGAATACCAGGATATCAAGCACGGCGACCCGCTGCTCAGGACCGCACGCGCCCTGGGGATCTGTCTGGGGGATTGAGGCGAGGCTGACCTGTCGACGTGGGCTGCCGACTGAAGGCGACCTTCGCGACTTTTTGGGGTGCGACCGGAATTGGCGGAATGCGGCTATTCCCAATGAAGGATGAGTCAGAACGACATGCTACAATTCGCTTCAATTCGTTGCGGTCGTGTCTGG
>NZ_JASATH010000294.1:0-6222 GCF_038440215.1 Inquilinus sp. OTU3971
CCCCCCCCCCCCCCCCCCCCCCCCCCCCCCGGCGGATCAGTAGCCCATGCCGCCGGCATCCGGCGCCGCCGGGCCGGCCGTCTCCGGCAGCGCGGCCACCATCGCCTCGGTCGTGATCAGGAGGCCGGCGATCGAGGCGGCGTTCTGCAGCGCCACCCGCACCACCTTGGCCGGGTCGAGGATGCCCGCCTTGATCATGGCGGTGTATTCGCCCTTCTGGGCGTCGTAGCCCCAATTGTGGTCCTTGCTGTCGAGCAGCTTGCCGACCACCACCGACCCGTCGCTGCCGGAGTTCTCGACGATCTGCCGCACCGGTGCCTGCAAGGCCCGGCGGACGATGTCGATGCCGGCCTTCTGGTCGGTGTTCTCCGGCTTCAGCTTGTCGATGACGCGGCTGGCATAGAGCAGGGTGACGCCGCCGCCGGCGACGATGCCCTCCGCGACCGCGGCGCGGGTGGCGTGCATCGCGTCGTCGACGCGGTCCTTGCGCTCCCTGACCTCGATCTCGCTGGCGCCGCCGACCCGGATGATGGCGACACCGCCGGCCAGCTTGGCCAGGCGCTCCTGCAGCTTCTCGCGGTCATAGTCCGAGGTGGTCTCCTCGATCTGCGCCCGGATCTGGTTGGTGCGGCCCTCGATGTCCTTCTTGGCGCCGGCGCCGTCGACGACCGTGGTCTCTTCCTTGGAGATGACGACCTTCTTGGCCCGGCCGAGCATGTCGAGGGTGACGTTCTCGAGCTTGATGCCGAGATCCTCGGAGATCACCTGGCCGCCGGTCAGGATGGCGAGGTCCTCGAGCATCGCCTTGCGCCGGTCGCCGAAGCCCGGGGCCTTGACCGCCGCGACCTTCAGGCCGCCGCGCAGCTTGTTGACCACCAGGGTGGCGAGAGCCTCGCCGTCGACATCCTCGGCGACGATCAGCAGCGGCTGGCCGGCCTGGACCACGGCCTCGAGCAGCGGCAGGAAGGACTGCAGGTTCGGCAGCTTCTTCTCGTGCAGCAGGATGTAGGGGTTCTCCAGCTCCGCGATCATCTTCTCGGCGTTGGTGACGAAATAGGGCGAGATGTAGCCGCGGTCGAACTGCATGCCCTCGACGATGTCGAGCTCGGTCTCGAAGCTCTTGGCCTCCTCGACCGTGATCACGCCCTCGTTGCCGACCTTCTTCATCGCCTTGGCGATCATGGCCCCGATCTCGCGCTCGCCATTGGCGGAGATGGTGCCGACCTGGGCGATCTCGTCATTGGTCGAGATGGTCTGGGCCCGCTTGCCGATCTCCTCGACCACGGCGGCGACCGCCAGGTCGATGCCGCGCTTGACGTCCATCGGGTTCAGCCCGGCGCCGATCGCCTTGGCGCCCTCCCTGACGATGGCATGGGCCAGGACGATCGCGGTGGTGGTGCCGTCGCCGGCCAGGTCGGCGGTCTTGGTCGCGACCTCGCGCACCATCTGCGCGCCCATGTTCTCGAACTTGTCGGACAGCTCGATCTCCTTGGCCACCGTCACGCCGTCCTTGGTGATGCGCGGCGAACCCCAGGATTTGTCGAGCACGACGTTGCGCCCCTTCGGGCCGAGCGTGACCTTGACGGCGCGGGCGAGGATGTCAATGCCGCGCAGCATCCGGTCGCGGGCATCGGTGCTGAATTTGACGTCTTTGGCTGGCATGGTGTTGATCCTTGAAAGGGGAGGGGAGGCGGGTGGGATCAGGCGACGACGCCGATCACGTCGCTCTCCTTCATCACGAGGTAGTCGACCCCATCGAGCCGGATCTCGGAGCCGGACCATTTGCCGAACAGGATGCGGTCGCCGACGCCGACGTCGAGCGCCTGGATCACGCCCTGCGCGTCGCGCGCCCCCAGGCCGACGGCCACCACCTCGCCCTGCTGCGGCTTCTCCTGGGCGGTGTCGGGGATGATGATCCCGCCCGCGGTCTTGGCTTCGGCATCGATGCGGCGGACCACGACCCGGTCGTGCAGCGGGCGGAATTTCATCGGCTGAATCCTTCGGAAAATCAATTTTGGGGAGATAGGTTTGATTCACTATCTCCTTCACAGATGCGCATGATTATCCCAACATACAAGGTGAATTCCTTGTTGTCCGGAAATAAAAGATGGCACTGTTTTCTGCGGTCGATGATACGGGTTTTGTTATGATTTTCAATGATTATTGGAAGCGCGGCCAGATTCGGCGGGCTTGTTCCTGGGTTCCGGTGTACTCTGTCGAAAATTCGGGGCGCCGGTCGCGCCGCCGCATCCGATCCCACAGCCGGCGCTCCCCAGGGAGGCCAGAAATGTCGCGATGAAGGACTACAAATTCCCGGTGGGCACCACCGTGCATGTCTCGCGCCGGTCGCTGTCCGGGCAATCCGGAGACGGCACGTTCAAGGTGCTTGCCCGTTATCCCAGCGACACGTCCGGCCCGCTCTACCGGATTCGCAGCGTGCTCGGCAGCGAGGAACGGATGGTGCCGGAGGATGAGCTGTCACGCCCGGCGGAGCGGGATCCCCGAGACGTCCGCCGCTCCGATGGCCGCTGATCCGGCCTGAGGCTGTCGCCGCCTCGGTTCGCGATCGAGGCCGGGCGCCGCCCCGCTGCCCGCCGTCGCCGCCAGCACGTCCTGGCAGGCGATGGACGAGCCTCGGGCTTTCCGCTCGAGCCGATCCCGCCTAGCTGGCGAGCTGGGTGGCGCAGGCCTTGGCGACCTGGGCATCGGCGACCGTCCCTCCAGGCATCGTCGCCCAGCCGGCTTTGACCACCAGGTCGCCGCGGCTGTAGGTGGATGCCGCCTTGAGCTCCGCCAGCCTCTCGATCAGCTGCGGGTCGCGCTTCGACTGGTCGACGCAGATCAGCGAAAGCACGGCCACCACGTCGGTCTTGGACCGATCCTGGGCCATGCGTTGGGCCGACGAACCGGTGACCCAGCCACCCCAGCTGAACCCGACCACACCAAGCGCAACGGCGCCGCACACGGCGCCATACAGCGCCGGCTTAAGCCATTCAGGGGTTTTCATGGATTGTGCTTTCATTCGGAGAGAGGCAAATCTCTCTCGCCCGCTAGGCTATCATATCCGAGAAGTCAGCCGGGATTTATTTTGCCGGTGTCGACCGGGCGTCAAATTTCGATCGCTCTCGATTTGACCCTCCAGCCGCCTTGTCCGTCGGCCTGTGACATCAATTCTTACCATCAATAAAAGATGGAGAATCCTGATGTTTCGGCATCGCCGGTGTATTTTGGGCTTGATTTCTGGCGTGCGGATATTACGTGATGCGTCTCAAGAGGTGCGACTTGGACATGCCCGATACCGACGTCTTTCGCCTGCGAAAGTCGAATCTGAACACGTTTCTGTTCGCCGATGTCGGGGCGGAATCCAACGGCATGCCGCTGAGCGTGGTCTCGATGCTCGGCCGGCTGGGCGGCGATCCCTGGGCGACGGCGAGCCGGCTGGCCGGGCAGCCGCGCGACGCCGCCGTGCTCGAGCTGGCGGAGATCATCACCGGCACGGCCCGCGCCGAACGGTCGAACGCCGAGATCATGGCCATCGCGACGCGCCTGGCCTCGCTGCTGCCGGGCACGGGGTCGGCCTCGTCCCGCACTGCCCGAGCCGCTTCGCCCGGAACGCCGTCGCCCGCCCCCGGCCGGTTGAGCGGGGGCACCCTGGCCATGCTGCTGCTCGCCCTGGTCGCCGCCGCCCTGATCCTGAGGGTGGCCGGCTTCCTGTGACACCGGGCTGCCGCGGGCGGCGGGCGAGTTACAAAATAACAATTGGACGGATGATCCTCCGCCGGCCCGCTGCGGGAATGCCGCCATGGTGGGACCCAGGAAACCCGTATCCTTCGCCGCGGCGGCGCGGCCGGAGGGACAGCCGCATATAATGCTGGTCGAGGATGATCACCGCGATCTGTCGCTGCCTCGATGCTGCTCGGCACCGGGCTTTCCAGCGCCACTCTGTTCCTGTTCTTCCGTGACCCCGACATGCGACCCGCGTCCGATAGTGTCGGCGGGACGGCAAGCTTGCCCTGCGCCGCCCGCGCATCATCCGTTCATATGACGCGCCACGATCCGGGGCGTGATTTCATCGGCTGGTCCTAATCGAGGTTCGGGAGTATCCGATGGCGACCTCGACCCAGCCCATGGTCGGTCACGCCAGGCGCGGAGCCGGCGGCCGGACGCTCCAGGCCGTCCACTGCCCGGCCGGAACGTCACTGCCCGGAGCCCGGTCCGCGACCGCGCGCCCCGCGCCGCTGGTCGAACAGGGTTCGCCGGCCCCGCTTGTGGCGCACGGCCATCACGCGATGCGCCGGATACAGGGCGTGGATGCTCTTGCCGAGGGCGACGAAGGCGGATCGCTCCGCCGCCGCGGCGGTCAGGATCCAGACGACATCGCCGCCTTCGGCCAAGTCCTCGTCCGGCGACACGCCGGTGGCCGCAAAGCGGTCGGCCGCCGCATGGTCGTACAGCGACCAGCCGAAATAGCCGACGACGCGCGCCTCAGTATCGCCGGCGGCGCTGTCCAGGGCGAACAGATAATGGCCGCGCTGGATCTGCCGGCTCAGGGTCCGGATCAGGTCGGCGGAGCGGTAGCCGGCGAACGGCTCGCGCCGAGCCAGGAAATTCGCAGCGAGGCCGAGCGCCAGCCAGGGTCCCGGGATCTTCTTCAGACTGATCGTCATCGCGGCCCGCGCCCATCGTCCCGCCACCGGCGGTCGATGGTACCGGACCGCCTCTCGCATGCGCAACGCCACTTCGTTTTGAAGGAATGCCATTCATGACGTCCCAGACCGTTTCCATGTCGAACGTGCAGAACATCGATGGGCTCCTGTCCGGCGTGAGATGGGCCGGGACGGTGATGACGTTTGGATTTCCGACGGCCGCGGCCGACTACGGCGACTACGCCCACAACGTCGATCACGACAACAATCCCTCGACACCGGCCGTCTCGGTCGATGAGACCGACCAATTCTTCGCCCTGAATGCCCAGCAGCAGGCTGCGGCGCAGGCCGCCTTTGCCGAGTTCCGCGATCTGACGCTGATGTCGGCACTTCAGCAGGAGCCGGCAGGGGGCGCCGATGTGAGGATTGCGATGTCGAACTCGCGCACGCCCGGCAACACCACCGCCTATGCGCGGTATCCGGGCGACGATGCGCTGGCGGGAGATTCCTGGTTCAACACCACCGACTACAATACGCCCCGGCTCGGAACCTACGCGTATCAGACCTTCTTCCATGAGATCGGCCACGCGCTCGGCCTCAAGCACGGCCACGAAGCCGACAATGGAAACAACACCGTTCTGAGCAGCGACCGGGACTCGCTCGAGTTCTCGACGATGACCTACCGCGCCTATGTCGGCCATCCCGGCGGCGGATACGGCGTCACCGACGGCCACTATCCGCAGAGCTTCATGATGCTCGACATCGCGGCCCTGCAATACATGTACGGGGCGGATTTCTCGACTCGCGACGGCGACACGTCGTACCGCTTCGACCCCGCAACCGGGCAGATGTTCATCGGCAGCTGGGCGCAGGGGGTTCCGCAGGACAGCACCGGGGCGAACGTCAACGTCCTGTTCCGGTCCATCTGGGACGGCAACGGCATCGACACCTACGACTTCTCCGCCTATGACGCGAGCCGGCAGCTGGCCATCGATCTGACGCCCGGCGGCTGGACCGATGTCGATTCCGACAGCAACTTCCAGGCGGCTGATCTGAGGGCCGCCGCGCCGGGCACGCAGATGGCGCGCGGCCAAGTGTTCAACGCCCTCCTCTTCAACGGCGACACCCGCAGCCTGATCGAAAACGCCATCGGCGGCGCCGGCGACGACACGATCCGTGGCAACCAGGCGGGGAACCGGCTGGAGGGGCGTGCCGGCAACGACACGATGGAAGGCTTCGACGGCAACGACGTGCTCGACCAGGGCAACGGCGGCGGTGGTGCCTATGGTGGCAACGGCAACGATGTGATCTGGGCCGGCGACAAGGCGGACACCATCGACGGCGGCGCCGGCATCGACCTCGTCAACTATTCCAGGTCCACCAGCGGGGTCACGATCATCAAGCCGGACACGGAGGATCCGGTCTCCGGCAAGGTCGTCGGCGGCTGGGCGACGAACGACACCATTGTCGGGATCGAGCAGGTCATCGGCTCGGCCTATGGTGACGGCATCGATCTCGGGGCCGGCGGCAATTTCGTGGGGGGGGGGGGGGGGGGGGGCGCCCGGCGGGGGGGGGG
>NZ_JASATH010000295.1:0-6152 GCF_038440215.1 Inquilinus sp. OTU3971
CCCCCCGCCGCGCCCCGCCCCCCCCCCCCCCCGCCCCCCCCCCCCCCCCCCCCCCCCCCCGGGCTGGCCGGCCAGCCAGTCCCAGTGCCGCGGCAGAAGCGTCACCTCGCGGGCGACGACGCCGAGCTTCGGCCGGCCGGGGCCGCGCGGCGCTCCAGGCTCCGCCGACGGCGGCAGCCGGGCCAGCACCTCGGCCTCGCTGCCGCGCAGGTCGAGCTCGATCGGCCTGCTGGTGACGTCGTCGAACACCAGGACCGTGTCGCCGCGATCGGCGGCGCGCTTGGCCGCCAGCGCCACCTCGGCCAGCGGGCCGGAGGCGATGCGGCGGGCGCCCTGGAAGGCGGTGCAGGTGGAATCGGGGGTCACGGGCGCCCTCCCGGCGCAATGGAATTGCCGCTTTATACCCGGGTGAAAATCTCTTGTCAATTTCACCCGGGCGAAAATATCGAATCCGGCACATTCCCGGATTGAGCGAAGCGGCGGGACGTATATAAATAGACGTTCACTTATTTGGCCTGCCGATGCCCCGCCCCCGCACCATCCCGGACGAAGCCCTGCTCGACGGCGCCCTGGCGGTGCTGCGCCGGGCCGGGCCGGAGGGCATGACCTTCGCCGCGGTGGCGGCCGAGACCGGCCTGTCGGCGGCGACGCTGGTGCAGCGCTTCGGCGGCAAGGCAGCGCTGGTCCAGGCGGCGCTGCTGCGCGCCTGGGACCTGCTGGACGCCCGTACCGGGGCGGCCGATGCCGCCGCGCCGCCAACCCCGGCCGGGGCGGTGGCGCTGCTGGTGGCGCTGTCTGGCGACTACGGCGCCGAGGACGACTATGCCGAGGGGCTGCTGGTGCTGCGCGAGGATCTGCGCGACCCGGTGCTGCGCCGCCGCGGCACCGCCTGGGGCCGGGTGCTGGCCGCGGCGCTGGGCCGGCGCCTGGCCGATCATGCCGGTCCGCGGCCCGATCTCGGCCGGCTGATGGCGGCGCAGTGGCAGGGCGCCGTGCTGTGGTGGGGCTTCGAGCGCGGCCGGCCGCTGCCGGAAGCGGTGGCCGCCGAGCTGGAGGCGTTCTGCCGGGCGATCACCACTCCGGCCGATCAGAACCCCGCCCGGTCTCGGCTGCGGGGATCCTCGACCCGGCGCGACTCGTAGATCCCGCCCAGCCGGGCTGTCCGGCGCCAGGGCCGCGCCTTTTCCAGCGCAATGGCGAAGGCCGGGTCGTCGCGGTCGAGCGTGACGAAGACGAGGTCGGAGTCCCCGTTCCGGCCGCCTTCGGCCAGAACGGCGCCGGTCGGCCCGATCAGGCTGCTCGGCAGTGACTGGCTGCACTGCGCCGGGATCGCCAGCCCGATCCACAGGCAGGTGGCGGCGGCATGCGCCTTGGCGAGAACGCCGTAGATGGGATCGCGGGAGTAGGAGGACACCAGTACGATATCTACGCCCAGCGCCTCGTACTCCGCGAAGACCTCGGGAAAGACATTCTCGATGCAGATGGCGCAGCCGAAGGTGAAGCCGTCCACCGCGAAGGTCAGCGGCGCCTGGCCGGGCGAGAACCAGCCGGTGATCTCGGTGTGCGAGCAGCGCCGCTTGTCGTAACGCCCGGCCAGCGCGCCGGTGTCGGCGATGACGTAGAGGCTGTTGTGCGGCCGGTGCGGGGCGGTCAGCGGATGAGCGCTGCCGATCACCACCCACAGGCCCAGGCTGCCGGCGAGGGCCGCCGTCTCCTCCAGCTCCTCGCGCAGCGCCGGCCAGTCGACCTCGTCCCACGAAGCGATCTCGGATTTGCAGTAGCCGGAGGCGGCGCCCTCCGGGAACTGGACCAGCCGCGCCCCGCCCGCCGCGGCGCGGCGCATCAGGCCGCGGATCTCCCGGCCATTGGCGCGGACGTCGCGGTCGATCCCGCTCTGGGCGACGGCGATGCGCAGCGGTCCGGCCATGTCAGCCGCCCTCCCCTTCGGTGACCCGGCTGGGCAGCAGCTCGCCAGAGCGCTCCAGCACCGGATAGGCCGCGGCCGCCACGATGTGGCCGTTGACCCGCTTCATGTCGCGCAGCAGGTCGAGATGCAGGGCGCTGGTCTCGGCCGTATCGCGGCGGCCGGCGCGCAGCCGCTCGAAATGCGACTGGGTCGCCGCCGCCTCGAGGTCGCGGAACGCCACCTTCTCGTCGACCAGCAGCCGTGCGGCGCGGCGGTCGTCGGTCATGAACAGCGAGGCGGCGGTACGCAGGTTGATGACCAGCCGGTCCATCATCGCCAGCAGCTCGGCCTCGCCCTCCTTGGAGAATTCGAGGCCGCGCTTGAGCCGCTTGGCGCAGTGCGGCAGCAGGTTGCCGTCGATCACGTCGCCCGCCTGCTCCATGTTCATGGCGAAGTTCAGGATCTCGCCCAGCCGGCGGTGGTCGGCGTCGCTGAGCGATTCGGGGTCGAGCGAGGTCAGATAGGTCTTGATGGCGGTGTTGAGGTGGTCGAGCACGTCGTCCATCCGCTTGGTCTCGGCGATCAGCTTGCGGTCGCCCTTGCGCAGCGCGTCGCGGGCGCCGTGCAGCATCGTCTCCAGCACATCGGCCAGCCGCATCGCCTCGCGCGCGGCGCCGCCCAGCGCCACGATCGGCGTCTCCCGCGCCGCGGCGTCGAGATAGAGCGGCCGCGACGGGTCGGCCGGGTCGACCCGGCGCGGCAGCAGGCGCTGCAGCAGCTTCGAATAGGGCGTCAGCAGCGGCAGGAAGATGACCGCCAGCGCCAGGTTGAACAGGGTGTGGAAATCGGCCACGGCGCGGGCGTTGTCGGGCTCGACCGTCACCATCAGCGGCCCGATCCAGCGCAGCAGGGCCAGCGCCACGATCACCCCGAACAGCCGGTTGGCCAGGTTGCCGATCGGCAGCCGCTTGGCGGCGGGATCGTCGCTGGAGACGCCCTCGATCACCGGGTTGATCGCGGTGCCGAGATTGGCGCCCAGCACCAGGGCGAAGGCGGCCTCCGGCGGCACCACGCCGTTGGCGGCCAGCGACATCACCAAGAGCACCACGGCGACACTGGAATGCACCGCCCAGGTGAAGACGGCGGCCAGCAGCACATCGACCACTGGCTCGGTCGAGATCGCACCGAGCAGCAGGCGCAGGCTGGGCGCGTCCTCATAGGGCGTCATCAGCGTCAGCAGCTGGTGCAGCGCCATCAACATCAGGCCGAGCCCGATGAACACCCGGCCGAGGTCGTGCGTCGGCGTGCTGGAATCACGCCGGAACAGCAGGACGCCGATCAGGATCAGCGCCGGCGCCGCGGTGGCCACGTCGAAGGACAGCACCTGCACGATCAGCGTGGTGCCGACATTGGCGCCGAGCATCACCGCCAGCGCCGGCACCAGCTCGACCAGCCCGCCGGCGGCGAAGCCGGCCACCATCAACCCGGTGGCCGTGCTGCTCTGCAGCACCGCGGTGACACCGATGCCGGCGAAAAAGGACCGGAACCGGTTCTTCAGCGCGCTGCCCAGGATCGAGCGCAGCTTGGGCCCGAAGGTGCGCTGGATCCCGGTCTGCACCATATGCGTGCCCCACAGCAGCAGGGCGATGGAACCGGCCAGGTCGATCAGCGTGACGGGAAAGCTCATCCTCGGGCCTCGAAAGGCAATCGCCTCCGCTCTTGTCTTCACATAGGCTTTGTGTCGGACGAGCCGGGTGATCGGAACGGCGGGAACCGCGCGATGGTTCCTGATTTGCCCGGGCCGATCAAGGCCTGGGCACGGTGGAGGATGGGATGCCGGGCAAGACCAAGGCCGTCCGGGTGCAGCACGGCGCCCTGCCCTACCGGATCGGGCCGGACGGCGCGATCGAGATCCTGCTGGTCACTTCGCGCGAGACGCGGCGCTGGATCATCCCGAAGGGCTGGCCGATCAAGGGGCTGAAGCCGTCGAAATCGGCGGCGCGCGAGGCCTATGAGGAGGCCGGGGTGCGCGGCGCGATCGGATCGAAGGCGATCGGGAGCTTTGTCTACGACAAGTGGCTGTTGGAGGGGGTGAGCGTGCCCTGCGAGGTCGGCGTGTTCCCGCTGAAGGTCGAGCGGCAGCACAAGACCTGGCCCGAGCGGCACGAGCGCGAGACCCGGTGGTGCAGCCCCGAGGAGGCGCTGGACCTGCTGGACGATCCCGGGCTGCGGGACGTGGTCGCCGGATTCGTCGCGCGGCTGGAAGCGCGCAAGGCGGCGGAGTAGGGCCGTCCGGCCCGCACCGCGCCGGTTTTGACGGCGCACCGCTTTGGTGGCAGGGTCCGCGCTTCCGCAACCGGATGCCCGCTCCCCTGCCATGCCCCAGACCCAGACGCCCCTGCCCGACACCCTCGACGAGATCCGCGCCCTGCTGCGCCACCTGCCGGGCCCGGACCTCGAGGCCGGCACGGCGGTGCGCGAGCGCGACCGGCAGCTGACCAAGCCGCCCGGGTCGCTGGGCCGGCTGGAGGATCTGGCGGAGTGGATGGCGGTGTGGCAGGGCCGGCACCCGCCGCAGCTGCGCCGTCCGCGCGTCGCGGTGTTCGCCGGCAACCACGGCGTCGCCGTGGCCCAGGGCGTCTCGGCCTACCCGGTCGCGGTGACGGCGCAGATGGTGAAGAACTTCGTCGCCGGCGGCGCCGCGGTGAACCAGCTGTGCCAGGTCGCCGACAGCGATTTGCGGGTCTATGAGCTGGACTTGGAGCACCCGACCGCCGACTTCACCATCGCCCCGGCGATGACCGAGACCGAATGCGTCCGCGCCATGGCCTACGGCATGATGGCGGTGGAGCCAGGCCTCGACCTGCTCTGCCTGGGCGAGATGGGGATCGGCAACACCACCGCCGGCGCGGCGCTGGCGACGGCGCTGTTCGGCGGCGAGGCGGCCGACTGGGTCGGCCCCGGCACCGGCGTCGACGCCGCCGGGGTCCGGCACAAGGCCGAGGTGGTGGCCAAGGGCGTCGCCGCCCACCGCAAGGCGATGACCGACCCGCTCGAGGCGCTGCGCCATCTCGGCGGGCTGGAGCTGGCGGCGATCACCGGCGCGGTGCTGGCGGCGCGGATGGCGCGCATCCCGGTGCTGCTCGACGGCTACACCTGCACCACCGCCGCCGCGGTGCTGTGGGCGGTCGACCGGCATGCGCTGGACCACTGCCAGATCGCCCATGTCTCGGCCGAGCCGGGGCATCGCCGCCTTCTCGAGAAACTGGGCCGCACCGCGCTGCTGGACCTCGGCATGCGGCTCGGCGAGGGCTCCGGTGCCGCCCTGGCGATCGGCCTGGTGCGCGGCGCCCTGGCCTGCCACGAGGGCATGGCGACCTTCGCCCAGGCCGGGGTCAGCGACAAGGAGTGAGACTGCGCGGCATGGCCGGCTGATGGCAGTCTCTCCGCTTCCGGTGCCCACGGACTGATGTCCGCTGATGGACTCCGCACGGCCGCCCCCGGTAAGGTGCCGGCAGCGGCGCCCCGGCCAAGCCGTCGATCGCGGCGCGACCAGGAATACATCGCCGAGGACATCACAACCGGCCTGTCGCGCCCGGCGGCTGGACCCGGCCGGCTTGGACGCCTGGGACTGCGTCATGCGCGCCGGCTGGCGCTGGCCGGCCTCCTGGCCATCGCGCCGGGCGCCACCATCGCCAACACCCGCGCCGGCGTGCCCTGGAAACAGGCCGAGGTGCTGGAGTGCTATCTCGACGCGCTGCGCCGGGCGAGGCTGCCGGAATGATTGTCGAATCTGGTGCCGGCCGTACGACCAGGGGCGGAACCAACGGAGGCCCAGGATGCGCTATCTGCTGATCGTCCATGTCGACCGCGCCCTGATCGGCCGGCTGTCGCCCGAGGAAGGCCGCGACCTGACGCGCCGCTGCATGGCCGCTGACGACGAGCTCCGCCGCAGCGGCCACCTGATCGTCTGCGGCCCGCTGGCCGAGCCGGAGACCGGCCGGATCGTGCGGCGCCGCGGCGACAGGATCTCGGTCACCGACGGCCCCTATGCCGAGACCAAGGAGCATCTCGGCGGCTTCGTCCTGATCGAGGCCCGCGACATGGACGAGGCGGTGGCGATCGCCGCGAAATCGCCGATGACGGCGATGGGCAGCATCGAGGTGCGCGAGCAGCCGCCGATGGAGTGACGTCTTGGGGGGGGGCCGCCCGGCGCCCCCCCGCGCCCCCGCGTAACGGTTTAAAA
>NZ_JASATH010000296.1:0-6122 GCF_038440215.1 Inquilinus sp. OTU3971
CCCCCCCAGGGGCGCGTGCGCGGGGGGTTGGGCGCGGGGGGGGGGGGCCCCCCCCCGGTCCGGGCTGATGAACGGCCCCTCCAGATGCACGCCCAGCACCCGGGCCTCGCCCGGCCGCCGTCCCGCGACGACCCGGCCGGCGCCGTCCAGCGCCGTCTCGATCTCCTCGACCGGCGAGGTCATGGTGGTGGCCAGCAGCGACGTCGTGCCGTGCCGGGCATGGGTGCGGGCCAGGGTGCGGATCGAGGCCTCGCCTTCCATGGCGTCGGCGCCACCGCCGCCATGGCAGTGCAGGTCGATGAAGCCGGGGACGATCATCGGGCCGTCCTCCACCCCTGCGGCCGGCTCGACGCTGCGGATATGGCTGTCGAAGCCGATGCGACCGGCGACCCAGCCGTGCGGCGTCAGGATGCGGCCTTCGAGGGACTTGGTCATGCGTCGCTCCAGGCTTCGCCGGGGGCCAGGGACCGGGCCAGCAGCACGGCGCCGTCGCGGGCGTCGCCCAGCGGCGGCCGCAGCCGGGCGGTGATGGTCGGGTCCATATAGGGGCGCAGCGGCGCCGCCAGGCTGCCGCCGGCGCAGAAGGGCAGGGTGCCGTCGGGATCCAGGGCGCGGGCCAGCCGGTCGACCTCGCGCCCGGCCTCGCGCATCAGCCGCACCGCGGCGGGATCGCCCTGCCCCGCCAGCCGGACCACGATCGGCGCCAGCGTGGCGTATTTGGTCGAAGGCGCCTGGTAGGTCCAGGACAGCAGCTCCGGCCCGGTGGCGCCGCAGGTCTCGAACATCGCCCGGTGCAGGGCCGAGCCGCCGGGCGGGTCGACGTCGCGGCCGTCCAGCAGCTGCAGCGCCTCGCCCAGCGCCTTCAGGCCGAGCCAGGCGCCGCTGCCCTCGTCGCCAACCGGGAAGCCCCAGCCGCCGACCTGGCGGGTGGTGCCGTCGGCGGTGAGGGAGCCGCCGACCGTGCCGGTGCCCAGCGCGATCGCGGCGCCGGGCTGGCCGCCATGCGCGCCCAGCGTCGTGGCATGGGCGTCGGAGCACAGGCGCAGGCGGGCGAAGCCGGGGGCCTTGGCGCGGAACTCGGCGCGCTTGTCCGGCCGGCCGGTGCCGGCCAGGCCGCAGGCAAGCACCGTGTCGGCATAGTCCGCCTCGACCACGCCGGCGGCGTCCAGCGCGGCGCGGATCTGGGCCCAGGCGCCGTCGACGCCGAGCGTCAGGCTGGACGGGCCGGCCGTGCCCTCGCCCAGCACGCGGCCGTCCGGATCGACGGCGCGGAGCCTGGTGCCGGTCGCGCCGCCATCGACGCCGATATGGATGCGGATCGCCATGCCCTGGTCCTGGATGCTGTCGCGCGGGGACGCTAGCAAGCCGCGCCGTCAGCGTCATCGCGCTAGATGGTCTATACCACTCGTGCGGCGGCCGGGCCACAGCGAATGGCGTTTCCCCGCGGCCGATTTCGAGATTATTGTTCCAAGAGTTGGAACGTTTGGAATGAACCCGCATGGCAGGGACGGAAGCGGCAACGGTCGAGCCGGCGCCGGACAGCTTCGAGGCGCTGCGCGGCGCCATCGCCGCCCGCTACCCGGCGCTGAGCAAACGGCTCAAGACCATCGCCGAATTCGCCCTGGCCCATCCCGACGTGATCGCGCTGGAGACGGTGGCGGTGATCGCCGCCAAGGCCGAGGTCCAGCCCTCGGCGCTGGTCCGCTTCGCCCAGGCGCTGGGCTTCGACGGCTTCTCCGAGATGCAGCGCCTGTTCCGGGCCCAGCTGGTGGAGCGGATGCCGAGCTACGAGGCGCGCATCCGCACGCTCGACGCCCGCTTCGGCGGGGCCGAGACCTCGTCCGGCCCGCTCAACGCCTTCATCGACATCTCCGTCGGCGCGCTGGAGCGTCTGCGCGGCGACGTCGACCCGGCGGTGTTCGCCCGGGCGGTCGACATCCTGGCGCGGGCCGACTGCATCCATCTGGCCGCCCAGCGCCGGTCCTTCCCGATCGCGGTCTATCTCTCCTACCTGCTGGCCCAGCTAGACCGGCCGGTGCATCTGCTCGACAATTTCGGCGGCATGCTGGCCGAGCAGTCGCGGGCGATCCGCCCCGGCGACGCGCTGTTCGTCGTCACCTTCCGCAGCTACGCCCCGGACGTGCAGGAGGTGGCGCGCCGGGCCCGCGCCGCCGGCGTGCCGATCGTCGCCATCACCGACAGCGATCTCAGCCCGGTCTACCCGATCGCCGATGCCTGTTTCGTGGTGCATGAGGGCGAGATCGACGCCTTCCGTTCGCTCTCGGCCACGCCCTGCCTGGCGCTGACCCTCGCCGTCGCGCTCGGCCGCCGGCATGAGGCGCAGGAGGGCTGACAAGGCCGGCTCCTCCGTCGTTCGGGTAACTCCATCCGCCTAGTGGCTGCCTTGCCCGATATTCCTATCCTGCCCGATCCTCGATCAAGCAACCGGGGATGTCGATGCGTACGGCCGCGGTGCCGTGCCGCTGCCCAGGAATCGGGTGACACGATGCCGGTCGTCGGTGGTGCGGCGGCGACCGGTCGCGATGGAGGCTCGTTTGCAGACACTGCAGCAGGCGATGGAGCAGCGGCAGAACAACTTCTATTTGTGTCGCATGATCGGCGCGCTGTTCATTGTCTTCGCGCATTCGATTCTGATCAGCGGTACGGAGCGGCACTATTCGGAGCATGATCCGGAATTCCGTTGGGCGCTGGTTCTCATGGGTAAGAACGCGCTGCGGCTCTTCTTCGTGTTCAGCGGCCTCATGGTGGCGATGAGCCTGGACAGAAGGTCCTCGCTCAGCGCCTATGCCGCAGCCCGGGCGATGCGGATCGTCCCGCCGCTGCTGCTGTTCGCCGCCGTCATGGTTTTCGTGATCGGCCCGCTGATGACCCACCTGGCGGTGCTCGACTATTTCAGTCGGCTGGACACGTGGCTCTTCCTGCCGAAGGCGGCGAGCGGCCTGTTCGTGCCCGGCCTGCCCGGCATGTTCGAGACCGTGCCGATGTCGGCCAAGGTCAACGTGTCGCTGTGGACGCTGGTCTATGAGGTCGCCTGCTACATCGTGCTGGCGCTGCTGTGGGCGGCCGGATGGCTGGCGCCTCGGCGATTGCCGCTGACCCTGGCCGCCATCGCCGGCCTCTATCTCGGCATCACCTTCGGCACCGATCTCCGCCGGGCAGAGCCCGTCGAAGCCATGGCCTGCTTCGGCATCAGCTTCATGATCGGCGTCGCAGTCTACCATTACCGCCGCTGGATTCCGGTGTCCCTCTGGCTGGTGGCGTCGTTCGGCGGCCTGACCGTGCTGGTGCGGGGCACGCCGTGGGCGGAGCCGGCCTCGATCCTGACATGCACGTCGGCCGGGCTGTGGCTCGCCCTGGTTCCAAAGGGCTGGATTCTCGGCTACAGCCGGGTCGGCGAGCTGTCCTACGCCGCCTATATCTGGCATTGGCCGATCGGCCAGATCCTGATCAGCCTGTGGCCCGGCCTCCTGTGGCCGCAGCTCTTCCCCCTGATGGTGCTGATCACCCTGCCGGTGGCCTTTTTGTCCTGGACGCTGGTGGAGCTGCCGGCACTGCGCTGCGTCTCGGCGACGGCGATCCTGATCCGCCGGATGGCGGAGGCGCTGCGGCTGGTGTCTCCGCGCGTGCCGCCGCCGGCGAATATGGCCGCTTCGCCGGGCGGCAGCGCGCGCTAGGGAAACCGCGCGGCGGCTTCGGGTCGGCGAGCGCCTTCATCCGTGACCTCCGCCGGACCACCGGCGTGACGCCGCAGCGCTGCTTCCGGCGCGCGGCGCCCCGCTCCGGGCCTGCCATGCGCGAAACGCCCGGGACGGACGCCTTGCCTTTCGGTAACGATGGCGGACGCCAACGAACAGCCGGAGGACGTCCGTGATCCCCAACTCCACCGCCGCGCGGGACGTCGCCTACCTGCTGCACCCCTACACCAATCTCAGCGCCCATCGCGAGACCGGGCCGATGGTGATCAGCCGCGGCAAGGGCATCCACGTCTATGACGAGGAAGGGCGCGAATACATCGAGGGGCTGGCCGGCCTGTGGTGCGCAGGGCTCGGCTTCGACCAGGAGCGGCTGGTCGAGGCCGCGACGCGGCAGATGCGGCAGCTGCCCTTCTACCACGCCTTCGGCGGCAAGGTGCCGGACGTGCTGGTCGACCTGGCCGAGGCGCTGATGGCGATCGCGCCGAAGCCGCTGGAGCGGGCGCTGTTCGTCAATTCCGGCTCCGAGGCCAACGATCTGGCGGTCAAGATCGCCTGGTACGTCAACAACGCGCTGGGCCGGCCGGAGAAGAAGAAGATCATCGCCCGCCGCAAGGCCTATCACGGCGTCACCGTGATGTCGGGCAGCCTGACCGGCCTGGCCTACGCCCAGGACGGGTTCGACCTGCCGGTCGGCCGGGTGGTGCATGTCGACACGCCGCACCATTATCACGGCGCCGAGCCGGGCGAGAGCGAGGAGGACTATGCCACCCGCCTGGCCGTGCAGCTGGAGGCGACGATCCAGGCCGAGGGGCCGGAGACGGTGGCCGCCTTCATCGCCGAGCCGGTGATGGGCGCGGGCGGCGTGATCGTGCCGCCGCGCACCTATTTCGAGAAGGTGCAGGCGGTGCTGCGCCGGCACGACATCCTGTTCATCGCCGACGAGGTGATCTGCGGCTTCGCCCGCACCGGCAACTGGTTCGGCTGCGACAGCTTCGGCATCCGGCCGGACATCATGACCGTGGCCAAGCAGCTGTCGGCCGGCTTCCTGCCGATCGCGGCGACGCTGGTCTCCGGCCCGGTCTACGAGGCGCTGGTGGCGGGCAGCGACAAGCACGGCATGTTCGGCCATGGCAACACCTATGGCGGCCACCCGGTGGCCGCGGCGGTGGCGCTGGAGACGCTGAAGATCTACCGCGAGATGGACATCGTCGACCGCGTTCGGCGGGTTGGCGCGGCGCTGCAGGAGGGGCTGCGTCGTCATGCCGGCCATCCGCTGGTCGGCGAGGTGCGCGGCCTCGGCCTGATCGCCGGGGCCGAGCTGGTGGCCCACAAGGCCGCCCGGACCAATTTCGACAAGGCCCGCGGCATCGGCGCCGGGCTGGTCCGCCGGGCCCAGGCACATGGCCTGCTGACCCGCGCCCTGCCGGGCGACGTCATCGGCTTCTGCCCGCCGATGATCATCGACGAGGCCGGCGTGGCGGAAATGCTGCAGCGCTTCAGCCTGGCGCTGGACGAGACCTGGTCGGCGCTGCGCGAGGCCGCGTGATGGCGGCCGATGCGCTGCCGCCGGTCGAGGCGGTCGTCGATCTGGCCCGTCGCGCCGGCCGGGTGGTGCTCGAGATCTACAACAGCTTCGACGGCACCACCCTGCGCAAGGACGACGGCAGCCCGGTCACCGCCGCGGACCACGCCGCCGAGGCGCTGATCCTGCCCGGCCTGCGCGCCCTGCTGCCGGGCGTGCCTGTGGTGGCGGAAGAGCATTGCGCCGCCCACGGCATTCCGGCCGCGGCCGATCGCTTCTGGCTGGTCGACCCGGTCGACGGCACCAAGGAGTTCCTGCGCCGCAACGGCGAGTTCACCGTCAACATCGGCCTCGTCGTGAACGGCATCCCGGTGCTGGGCGTGGTCGAGGCGCCGGCCTTCGACCGCCGCTTCTGGGCGGCCGGCGGGACGGCGTGGCAGCAGCAGGGCGACGAGGCGCCGCGGCGGATCGCCGTGCGGCCGACGCCGGCGGAAGGGCTGGTGGTGCTGACCAGCCGGTCGCATCGCGACGACCCGAAGCTGGACGCGGCGCTGCAGGGCCGCCGGGTGGCGGAGCGGCGGGTCCTCGGCAGCTCGCTGAAGATCGCGCTGATCGCGGCGGGGGAGGCGGATCTCTATCTTCGCTTCGGCCCGACCATGGAATGGGACACCGCGGCGGCCGATGCGGTGCTGCGCGCCGCCGGCGGCGGCATCGACGACACGGCCGGCCGCCCGCTGGCCTATGCCAAGCCGGGCTTCGCCAATGCCGGCTTCGTCGCGCGCGGGGCCGCGGTCGACTGATCCCGCAGCCGCGCGGCAAGGCTGGCGCCCAAAGCAAAACGGGCGGGCCCCCCCCGGGGGCGGGCGGGTTTGTTGTTCGGGGCG
>NZ_JASATH010000297.1:0-6103 GCF_038440215.1 Inquilinus sp. OTU3971
GGCCCCGGCAAGTCCGAGCCGAAGCGCCGCTCCGGCAAGATGACCGTGGTGCAGGCGCTGAGCGACGACGGCGAGACCCGCGGCCGCAGCCTGGCGGCGATGCGCCGGGCCCGCGAACGCGAGCGCCTGGCCCAGCTGAGCCAGAATCAGGAGAAGTTCTCCCGCGAGGTGATCATCCCCGAGGTCATCACCGTGCAGGAGCTGGCCAACCGCATGGCCGAGCGCGGCGGCGACGTGGTCAAGTCGCTGATGCGCATGGGAGTGATGGCGACGATCACCCAGTCGATCGATGCCGATACCGCCGAGCTGGTGGTGGCGGAATTTGGACATAAGGTAAAGCGCGTGGCCGAATCCGACGTCGAGATCGGCCTGCGCGGCGACGAGGACGTGGCGGAGAACCTGCAGCCGCGGCCCCCGGTCGTCACCATCATGGGCCATGTCGACCACGGCAAGACATCGCTGCTGGACGCGCTGCGCCACACCAACGTGGTGTCCGGCGAGGCCGGCGGCATCACCCAGCACATCGGCGCCTACCAGGTGCAGGTCGCATCGGGCCAGCGCGTCACCTTCATCGACACGCCGGGCCACGCCGCCTTCACCGAGATGCGCGCCCGCGGCGCCAACACCACCGACATCGTCGTCCTGGTGGTGGCCGCCAATGACGGCGTCATGCCGCAGACAGTCGAGGCCATCCGCCACGCCCGCGCGGCGGGGGTGCCGATCATCGTCGCGATCAACAAGATCGACCTGCCCGACGCCAAGCCGGAGCGCGTGCGCACCGAGCTGCTGCAGCACGAGATCGTGGTCGAGGAGATGGGCGGCGAGACGCTCGACGTCCCGGTCTCGGCCAAGACCGGCGCCGGCCTCGACAAGCTGGTCGAGACCATCCTGCTGCAGGCCGAGGTGCTCGACCTCAAGGCCAACCCGGATCGGCCGGCCGAAGGCTCGGTGATCGAGGCGAAGCTGGAGCGCGGCCGCGGTTCGGTCGCGACCGTCCTGGTCCAGCGCGGCACCGTCAAGGTCGGCGACATCTTCGTCACCGGCGGCGAATGGGGCCGCGTGCGCGCCCTGCTCGACGATCGTGGCCAGAACCTGAAGTCGGCGGGCCCGGCCCAGCCGGTCGAGGTCCTGGGTCTCAACGGCACGCCGCTCGCCGGCGACGACTTCGTGGTCGTCGACAGCGAGAGCCGGGCCCGCGAGATCACCGAGTTCCGCACCCGCAAGCGCCGCGAGGCGTCCCATGTCGCCACCGCGCGCGGCTCGCTCGAGCAGATGTTCGAGAAGATCCGCGAAGGCGAGGCGAAGGAGCTGCCGGTCATCATCAAGGGTGACGTGCAGGGTTCGGTCGAAGCCATCGCCGGTTCGCTGGAGAAGGCTGCGGGCGACAATGTCGAGGTGAAGGTCCGGGTGCTGCATTCCGCGGTCGGCGCCATCACCGAGAGCGACGTCACCCTCGCCGCCTCGACCGGCGCCATGCTGATCGGCTTCAACGTCCGCGCCAACCCGCAGGCGCGGGAGATGGCCAAACGCGACGGTGTGGAGATCCGCTACTACTCGATCATCTACAACGTGATCGACGATGTGAAGGCGGCCCTGACCGGCCTGCTGGCGCCGAAGATGCGCGAGAACTATATCGGCAACGCCGAGATCCGCGAGGTGTTCAACATCACCAAGGTCGGCAAGGTCGCCGGCTGCATGATCACCAACGGCGTGGTCAAGCGCGGTGCCGGTGTCCGCCTGCTGCGCGACAACGTCGTGGTCCACGAGGGCACGCTGAAGACCCTGAAGCGCTTCAAGGATGAAGTCCGCGAAGTGCGTGAGGGCTACGAATGCGGCATGGCCTTCGAGAATTACGACGACATCCGCGCCGGCGACGTGATCGAGTGCTTCGAGCTGGTCGAGGAAGTCCGCGCGCTCTAGGGCCGGGCTTCCTGATTTCCTGCACCATCGCCGCCGATCGGGACTATCCTTGATCGGCGGCGGATGGATCCTTCCCCACGGTCCGGCTGTGCCGGACCGCGGCGTTTTGAGAACGACCCCATGCGACACAACACTGCCAATGGCCCGAGCCAACGCCAACTGCGCGTCGGCGAGGAGCTGCGTCACGCCCTGGCCGCCATCCTGCTGCGCGGCGAGATGCACGATCCCGACCTTGCCGGCGTCTCGATCACCGTCTCCGAGGTCCGGCCCAGCCCGGACATGAAGCACGCCACCGTCTTCGTCACCACGCTGAACGGCGACAAGATGGACGTCGTGCTGCCGGCGCTGCGCCGTGCCGCATCCTTCCTGCGCGGCCAGGTCGCGAAGACCGTCCGGCTGCGCCACACGCCCCAGCTCAGCTTCCAGGCCGACACTTCGTTCGACTATGCGCAGAAGATCAACACGCTGCTGCACCAGGACGTGATCGCCCGCGACCTGTCCGACGACGAAGAGCGGTCGGACGACAGGGCGGACGACACCGATGGCGCGTAAAAGGCGCGGCCGGCCGGTGCATGGCTGGGTGGTGGTCGACAAGCCGGTCGGCGTCACCTCGACCCAGGTGGTCGGCCGCATCCGCCGGATCTTCGATGCCGAGAAGGCCGGCCATGCCGGCACGCTGGACCCGCTGGCCAGCGGCATCCTGCCGATCGCGCTGGGCGAGGCCACCAAGACCGTGCCCTACGCCATGGACGGCGAGAAGACCTACCGCTTCACCGTCCGCTGGGGCGAGGCGCGCGACACCGACGACACCGAAGGCCAGGTCACCGCGACCAGCGAAATCCGCCCCAAGCCCGATGCCATCGCCGCGATCATCCCGCGTTTCATCGGCGAGATCAGCCAGGTGCCGCCGGCCTTCTCCGCGATCAAGGTGGATGGCGAGCGCGCCTACGACCTGGCCCGCGCCGGCGAGGCGGTGCAGCTGGCGCCGCGGCTGATCCGGATCGACGACCTGCGCCTGGCCGAGATCCCCGACCGCGACCACGCCACCTTCGACGTGCAGTCCGGCAAGGGCGCCTATATGCGCGGCCTGGCCCGCGACATCGCCCTCGCCCTCGGCACGGTGGGACACATCGTCGCATTGCGCCGCACGCGAGTCGGGCCCTTCGGCCTTGACGACGCGGTCCCCTTGGAGCATATCGACGCGCTAGCCAAGCAGCCGGGGGCCGAGCAATCGGCCCTCGACGGCATTCTGCTTCCGGTCGAGACCCCGCTGGACGACATCCCGGCGGTGGCCCTGACGGAAGCTGAAGCGCATCGGATGCGGCACGGCCAGTCGGTCGCGCTGCTACGGCGCTCGGATCGCGAGCGGATCGCCGCCCTCGATCTCGATCCGGACAACCCGGACGCCATCGTTCTGGCCACCTGCGGGGACGCCCCCGTGGCCCTGGCCCGTATCGACGGCGGCGAGATCCGGCCGGTGCGCATCCTCAACCTCTGATTCAGGAGACCACGATGTCGATTACGCCGGAGCGCAAGCAGGAAGTCATTGGCACCTACGCCCCCAAGGCAGGGGACACCGGTTCGCCGGAGGTGCAGGTCGCAATCCTGTCCGAGCGCATTGCCAACCTGACCGAACACCTGAAGACCCATTCGAAGGACTTCCACAGCCGTCGGGGTCTTCTGATCATGGTCGGCCGCCGCCGCCGCCTGCTCGACTATCTCAAGCGCAAGAGCGTCGCGCGCTATGACGAGATCATCAAGCGTCTCGGCCTGCGTCGCTGACCCTGCGTATGCACCCTCCTTCCCATGTCATTCCCGCGAAAGCGGGAATCTCCAGCCGTTTTGGACGTGATGAGATCCTCGCCTCCGCGGGGAAGACGACAGGGACGGAGTTTCCGGTTTCGTGACATCGGCGCCGCCGGCCCCCAGCCGGCGGAGCTTGTCGTATTTCGCCCCCGGGCCCGGCGTGGAGAGGCCCGACCCCGATAGGCCCCTGCGGCACGGGGTGTCCGATGGAAGGAAAAGCGATGTTCAACATCTATCGCAAAGAGATCAACTGGGGCGGCCGCAAGCTGGTCCTCGAGACGGGCAAGATCGCCCGCCAGGCCGATGGCGCCGTGCTCGTCACCTATGGTGAGAGCGTCGTGCTCTGCACCGCGGTCGGGTCGAAGCAGAAGTCGAAGTTCGACTTCTTCCCGCTGACCGTGAACTACCAGGAGAAGGCGTTCGCCGCCGGCAAGATCCCGGGTGGCTTCTTCAAGCGCGAAGGCCGCCCGTCCGAGAACGAGACGCTGGTCAGCCGCCTGATCGACCGCCCGATCCGCCCGCTGTTCCACCCGAGCTACCGCAACGAGACCCAGGTCGTCGCCACGGTGCTGAGCCACGATCTGGAGAATGATCCGGACATCGCGGCCCTGGTCGGCGCCTCCGCCGCCCTGACCATCTCGGGGATCCCGTTCCTGGGCCCGATCGGCGCCGCCCGCGTCGGCTACATCGACGGCCAGTACGTGCTGAACCCGACGATCGCCCAGACCGCCGAGAGCCAGCTCGACCTCGTGGTCGCCGGCACCGACGAAGGCGTGCTGATGGTCGAGTCCGAGGCGCATGAGCTGACCGAGGAGATCATGCTCGGCGCCGTCGCCTTCGGCCACGCCGCCGCCAAGCAGGTGATCCAGGCGATCATCGAGCTGGCCGAGCTGTGCGCCAAGGAGCCCTGGGCCCTGACCGAGGAGCCGTCCGAGGTCGCCGCCGTCCGCGGCAAGTTCCAGTCCGTCGCCGGCGAGCTGCGCGACGCCTACAAGATCGTGCGCAAGCAGGACCGCTACGCCGCGGTCGACGCGGTCAAGGAGAAGGCGCTGGCCCTGCTCGAGGGCAACGAGGCCGAGCTGGCCGTCGGCGCCAAGGTGTTCAAGGATTTCGAGAGCGACATCGTTCGCGGCAACGTCCTGGACACCGGCCTGCGCATCGACGGCCGCGACACCAAGACGGTCCGCCCGATCGTCGCCGAAGTCGGCGTGCTGAAGCGGGCCCATGGTTCGGCCCTGTTCACCCGCGGCGAGACCCAGGCGCTGGTGGTCACCACGCTGGGCACCGGCCAGGACGAGCAGATCATCGACGCGCTCGAGGGCGAGTACCGCGAGAACTTCATGCTGCACTACAACTTCCCGCCCTATTCGGTCGGTGAAGCGGGGCGCATGGGTAGCCCGGGCCGCCGCGAGATCGGCCACGGCAAGCTGGCCTGGCGGTCGATCCACCCGGTGCTGCCGTCGAAGGAGCAGTTCCCCTACACCATCCGCGTGGTGTCGGAGATCACCGAGTCGAACGGTTCGTCCTCGATGGCCACGGTCTGCGGCTCGTCGCTGGCGCTGATGGATGCCGGCGTGCCGCTGGGCAGCCCGGTGGCCGGCATCGCCATGGGCCTGATCAAGGAGGGCGACCGCTTCGCCGTCCTGACCGACATCCTGGGCGACGAGGACCATCTCGGCGACATGGACTTCAAGGTGGCCGGCACCGAGCGCGGCGTCACCAGCCTGCAGATGGACATCAAGATCACCTCGATCACCGAGGAGATCATGAAGATCGCGCTGGAGCAGGCGCGCGAAGGCCGCGTCCACATCCTGGGCGAGATGGCCAAGGCGCTGTCGGCGGCCCGCGGCGAGGTTAACAAGAACGCGCCGCGCATCACCACCTTCTCGATCCCGAAGGACAAGATCCGCGAAGTCATCGGCACCGGCGGCAAGGTGATCCGCGAGATCACCGAGACCACCGGCGCGAAGATCGACATCGAGGACGACGGCACCATCAAGGTGGCGGCGGTCGACGAGACGGCCGCCGAGGCGGCGATCAACTGGATCAAGGGCATCGTCGCCGAGCCCGAGGTCGGCAAGATCTATAGCGGCAAGGTGGTGAAGGCGGTCGATTTCGGCGCCTTCGTCAACTTCCTGGGCAGCCGCGACGGCCTGGTCCACATCTCGGAGATGCGGCCGGGCCGCGTCGCCAAGGTGGCGGACGTGGTCAAGGTCGGCGACGAGGTCAAGGTCAAGGTCCTGGGCTTCGACGACCGCGGCAAGATCAAGCTGTCGATGAAGTTCATCGACCAGCAGACCGGCGCCGAGCTGCCCCGCGAGGAGCAGTCGCGGTCGCAGCCGGAGACGACGTTCTGAGGCTTCGCTTTGGGGAATCA
>NZ_JASATH010000298.1:0-6103 GCF_038440215.1 Inquilinus sp. OTU3971
GAGGCGGAGAACCCCTGGGTCCCCCCGCGATCGCGGTGTATGAGCAGGCCGACCGGCAGTCCCCATTCCTCGTCACCGGCCGCTATCCGCTGAAAGGGACGTCGGCATGACCGCGGTGGTCACGGCGGTCGGCCTCAGCCCGACCCATAGCTTCAGCAAGCCGGTGCTCGACGCGATCCGCCTGCTGGCCGGGCTCGGGGTCGAGGGCGACGCCCATCTCGGCGTGACGGTGAAGCACCGGTCGCGGGTGAAGGTCGACCCGACCCAGCCGAACCTGCGCCAGGTGCATCTGATCCAAAGCGAGCTGCACGACGAGCTGGCGGCCGCCGGCTTCACCGTGGTGCCCGGCGACCTGGGCGAGAACGTCACCACCCGCGGCATCGACCTGCTGGGCCTGCCGACCGGAGCGAAGCTGCGGCTCGGCGCCGAGGCGGTGGTCGAGATCACCGGGCTGCGCAACCCCTGCGGCCAGATCGACGGCTTCCAGCAGGGGCTGCTGAAGCAGGTGTTAGGCCGGGACGAGGCCGGCAACCTGGTGCGCAAGGCCGGGGTAATGGGCATCGTCCTGGCCGGCGGCACGGTGCGCCCCGGCGACCCGATCGCGATCGAGCTGCCGCCGGAACCGCACCGCCCGCTGGAGCGGGTGTGACCTCTATCGCCGCAGATTGGTCTTGGCCAGCTCGATCAGCTCGCTGCCGCGGCCGTTGATCACGGCACGCAGCATGTACATGCCGAAGCCGGCCACCTGGCTGGCCGAGACGGTGGGCGGCATCATCAGCTCCAGCTTGTTGGTGGCGACGTCGATCACCACCGGCCCGTCATGGTGCAGGCCGCGCCGCACCGCGGCCTCGACCTCGCCCGGATCCTCGACCCGGATGCCGAAGATGCCCATCGATTCCGCCATCGCCGCGAAGTTGGGGTTCTCCAGGTCGGTGTAGGTGTCGAGGAAGCCCGACGCCTTCATCTCCATCGCCACGAAGCCGAGCACGCCGTTGTTGTAGACCACCACCTTCACCGGCAGGTTCTGCTGCTTCAGCGTGATCAGGTCGCCCATCAGCATGGTCAGGCCGCCGTCGCCGGACAGCGACACCACCTGCCGCTTCGGGCAGGCCGCCTGGGCGCCGATCGCCTGGGGCAGGGCGTTGGCCATCGAGCCGTGGCTGAGCGACCCGATCAGCCGGCGCTTGCCGTTCACCTTCAGATAGCGCGCCGCCCACACCGACGGCGTGCCGACATCGAAGGTGAAGACGGCATCGTCGTCGGCCAGGTCGCTGACCACCTTGGTGAGGTATTGCGGATGGATCGGCGGCCGGCCCGCCGTGCCGGTGGCGAGGTCGTCCAGCCCTTCGCGCGACTTGACGTAGTCCTGCAGCGCGGCGTCGAGATGGTCGCGGTCCTGCTTGGCCTCCAGCCGCGGCAGCAGCGACGCGATGGTCTCGCGCACGTCGCCGACCAGCCCCAGCTCCAGGCTGCAGCGCCGGCCGAGATTCTCTGCCCGGATGTCGACCTGGATGATGCGGGCATCGGCCGGATAGAACTGGCGGTAGGGGAAGTCCGTGCCCAGCATCAGCAGCACATCGCAGTTCATCATCGCATAATAGCCGGAGGAGAAGCCGATCAGCCCGGTCATGCCGACGTCGTAGGGATTGTCGTATTCGACGAACTCCTTGCCGCCGAAGGCGTGGACGATCGGGGATTTCAGCGTCTCGGCCAGGCCCATCAGCGCCGCATGCGCGCCGGCGCAGCCGCGGCCGCAGAACAGCGTCACCCGGCGGGCTTCGTTCAGCAGCGCCGCGGCACGCTCGATCTCGGCCTCGGCCGGCACCACCACCGGCTGGGCCGGCAGCAGGAACGGGGAATGGCGCCGGTCGCCGATCTCCTTCAGCGCCACGTCGCCGGGGATGACCACGACCGCGACGCCGCGCTTGGCCACCGCCTCGCGCATCGCGATCTCCAGCACGCCCGGCAGCTGCGCCGGGTCGGAGACCAGCTCGCAATAATGGCTGCATTCCTGGAACAAGGTCTGCGGATGCGTCTCCTGGAAATAGCCGCGGCCGATCTCCGAGCTCGGGATATGCGCCGCGATCGCCAGCACCGGCACGCGGTTGCGGTGGCAGTCGAACAGGCCGTTGATCAGGTGCAGATTGCCCGGCCCGCAGCTGCCGGCGCAGACCGCGAGCTCGCCGGTCAGATGGGCCTCGGCGCCGGCGGCGAAGGCCGCCACCTCCTCGTGCCGCACGCGGATCCAGTCGATCGTCTTCTTCCGCCGCAGGCTGTCGGTCAGCCCGTTCAGGGAATCGCCGACGATGCCGTAGATCCGCTGGACCCCGGCATCGGCCAGCATGTCGGCGATCAGATCGGCAACCGTTCTCTTGGTCACGACCGGTTCTCCTGCAATCGGGTTGGGCTTCGGCATGATAGCCACATGCGGCGCGATCCCAAGTCCGGACGGTTCGATGACGGATGCAACAGGTTTCGTGGACCCCGACATGCGGGCGTAGCGCTGCCGAGGCAGTCTGCGCTGGTCTAGGGTCCCGACCCGACGCCCCTTTGGTAAGACAAATCGATCATCGAACGGCAGAGCCATGACCCATGCCATCGCCGCCGACCTTCCGTCGGCGCGGCGCCTGACCGCCGGCGACTACCGCACCCTCGGCCTGGCCGCGCTCGGCGGCGCGCTGGAATTCTACGACTTCGTCATCTTCGTGTTCTTCGCGACGGTGATCGGGCAGCTGTTCTTCCCGCCGGACATGCCGGACTGGCTGCGCCAGTTCCAAACCTTCGGCGTGTTCGCGGTCGGCTATCTGGTCCGGCCGCTGGGCGGCATCGTCATGGCGCATTTCGGCGACCTGTTCGGCCGCAAGCGGATGTTCACGCTCAGCATCCTGCTGATGGCGGCGGCCACGCTCGGCATGGGGCTGCTGCCGACCTATGCCCAGATCGGCGTCTGGGCGCCGTTGGCCCTGCTGCTGCTGCGCATCCTGCAGGGCGCGGCGATCGGTGGCGAGGTCCCGGGCGCCTGGGTGTTCGTGGCCGAGCATGTGCCGGCCAGCCGGATCGGCTATGCCTGCGGCACGCTGACCGCCGGGCTGACCGCCGGCATCCTGCTGGGGTCGCTGGTGGCGACGGCGATCAACGGCAGCTTCGGCCAGGCCGAGATCGCCGGCTGGGCTTGGCGGTTGCCCTTCCTGCTCGGCGGCGCTTTCGGCCTGCTCTCGGTCCATCTGCGCCGCCTCTTGCACGAGACCCCGATCTTCCAGGAGCTGCGGGCCCGCAAGGCGCTGGCGGCGGAGCTGCCGCTGAAGGCGGTGCTGCGCGACCATCGCGGCGCGGTGCTGGTGTCGATGCTGCTGACCTGGCTGCTGTCGGGGGCCATCGTCGTGGTCATCCTGATGACGCCGGCGCTGCTGGAGAAGCTGCACGGCGTGCCGCCGACGCAGGCGCTGCTGGCCAACAACGTCGCCACGCTGGGGCTGACCGTCGGCGTCATCCTGGCCGGCCTGATCGTCGACCGGATCGGGGCGGGGCGCTTCTTCGCCATCGGCTCACCGCTGCTGGGGATCGGCGTCTGGCTGCTCTACACCAGGGGCGCGGCCAGCCCCGACCTGCTGCTGCCGACCTACGCCCTGGCCGGCCTTCTCGTCGGCGTGGTCGGCGGGGTGCCCTTCGTCATGGTCCGCGCCTTCCCGGCGGCGATCCGCTTCAGCGGCCTGTCCTTCTCCTACAACGTCTCCTACGCCGTGTTCGGCGGGTTGACGCCGGTGGTGGTGCCGCTGCTGCTGGCCGCGGACCCGCTGGCGCATCTGCACTACATGTTGGCGCTGTGCGTCCTCGGCTGCGGGGTCGGCCTGTGGCTGATGCGGCGCGAGGGCTGATCCTCAGCGCAGCATCAGCACCGGGATCAGGCAGGACCGCACCATCGCGGTGGTGGTGCTGCCGATGATCAGGTTGCGGATGCGGGAGTGGCCGTAGGCGCCCATCACCAAGAGGTCGATCGAGGCCGCCGCCACCTCGGCCGAGATCACCGCCTCCGGCTCGCCCGGCAGGATCCGGGCGCGGATGTCCCAGCCGGCGTCGCGCAGCCTGGCCTCGGCGGCGTCCAGCTTGGCCTCGGCCTCCTCGTCCGGGCTGCCGGCCATCAGCAGATGGCCTTCCAGCCCGCGCAGCAGCTGGCCGTTGGCGATCAGCTCGACCGCCTTGGTCACGCTCGGGCCGCCATCGAAGGCGATCAGGAAGCGCCGGATCGGCTTGAAGGCGCGGGCGGCCACCAGCACCGGCTTCTTGGCGGCGCGCGCCACCCGCTCGAGATTCGAGCCGAGATGCAGCTTGGCGAAGTCGGCCGCCTCGCCGCGCTTGCCGATGACGATGACGCTGGCGTCCGGCTCGAACTCGCCGACCGTCTCGACCATGTCGCCATTGTAGAGATGGGTGTCGACATCGGTGACGCCGGCTTCCTGCAGCCGGGTGCGGCCCTCGTCGAGGATCAGCCGGCCGCGCTTCTGTGACAGGCCGGCCCGTTGCTCGTCCATCGCCGCCAGCTCGGCCAGGATGTCCTGGGAATAGGCGACCAGCGTGCCGCTGATGTCGACCGGGATGGTCGATACCTCGCGGCGGCCCAGCACGTGCAGCAACTCGACCGGCTGGGCCAGCCGCGACGCCGCCCAGGCCGAAAGATCACAGATGCTGTGGGAGTAGATCGAGCCGTCGATACAGGCGAGGACCTTGGCCATGCGATCGACTCCACGTTGGCCGGGCCCGCGCTGGGGCGATCGGCGACAATGGCAGACTGACTCAACACCAGCCCGGACTCAACAATCTGGGGCGTATCCGCGCCGATCCAAGACCGTGACGGACCGGGCCGCCAGGCGCCCGGTCACAGGACGGGAGGGCCGCGGCGCACGGCCTCGGTCAGGCCCGCCTCCAGCAGCGTCTGCTCCATCGCCCGGGCCAGGCCCAGCACCGCCTCGTCGGCATGGCGGTGGCCGACGATCTGCAGCCCGACCGGCAGGCCCTGCGGCGTCAGCCCGGCCGGCAGCGACAGGGCGGGGCATGGGGACAGCAGGTTGAACGGGGCGGTCATGTCCATGCCGCCATAGCGCCCATCCGGGTCGTCCGCGGCGAAGTCGTCATCGGTCAGGGTGACGGGCGGCGGCGGGACGGGGCAGGTCGGGCACAGCAGGGCGTCACGGCCGGCCAGGATCGGCGCCAGGTCGTTCCACATCGCGCTGCGCAGGATCTCGATCCGCTTGACCTCGGCGGCGCCCAGGGTCAGGCCGCGGTCGATCAGCCCGACCAGGATCGGGTCCATCCGGTCGCGGTGCTCGGCCAGGCGGTGGCCGTGGAACGCCGCCATGAACACGCACCACAGGTCGAGCCAGCGGTCGCTCACCGCCCGGGTCCAGGGCAGGCGCACCTCCTCGACCACCGCGCCGGCCCGGCGCAGCGCCTCCGCCGCCGCCAGGATCGCGGCCTCGACCGCCGGGTCCACGGCGTAGTAGCCGAGATCCATCGACAGGGCGAAGCGCCGCCCGGCCAGCCCGTCGATCCGCGTCGCCGCGGCGTCGAAGGGCAGGGGCAGGGAGCTGATGTCCTCGTCGCTCGGCCCCGCGGTCGCGGCCAGGAAGGCGACGGCGTCGTCGACGCTGCGGGCCAGCGGGCCGAAATGCGAGATGTCGTCGAACTGGCTGGGCAGAATGGTCATCGGGATCCGGCCCAGGCTCGGCTTGAACCCGACCACGCCGCAGAAGGCGGCCGGGATCCGCACCGACCCGCCCATGTCGGTGCCCTCGGCGAATGGGACAACGCCGGCAGCGACTGCGGCGCCGGAGCCGCCGGACGATCCGCCCGGCGTCCGCTCCGGGTCCCAGGGGTTGCGGGTGACGCCCCAGCGCGGGCTGGTGGTGAATCCGGAATGGGCGAATTCCGGCGTGGTGGTCCGGCCGATGACGATGGCGCCCGCCGCCTCCAGCCGCCGGACGATCAGCGCCGACCGGTCCGGCACCCAGTCGCCGGTCGAATGCGACCCCAGCGTGGTCAGGTGGCCGCGGGTCGGGGTCAGGTCCTTGATCGCCACCGGCACGCCGTGCAGGGGGCCGAGCGGCGG
>NZ_JASATH010000299.1:0-6007 GCF_038440215.1 Inquilinus sp. OTU3971
CCCCCCCCCCCCGTCTCCCGCCCGGGGGCCCGGGGGGGGCCCCCCCCCTGCCCGTCAATGCGCCAGGATCTGGCTCAGGAACAGCTTGGTCCGGTCCGACTTCGGGTTCTTGAAGAACTCCTCGGGCTCGTTCTGCTCCACGATCTGGCCGCGATCCATGAAGATCACGCGGTTCGCCACGGTGCGGGCGAAGCCCATCTCATGGGTGACGCAGATCATGGTGATGCCTTCGCGCGCCAGCTCGATCATGACGTCGAGCACTTCCTTGATCATCTCCGGGTCGAGGGCCGAGGTCGGCTCGTCGAACAGCAGGATCTTCGGCTTCATGCACAGCGAGCGGGCGATGGCCACGCGCTGCTGCTGGCCGCCGGACAGCTGGCCCGGGTACTTCTGCGCCTGCTCGGGGATCTTGACCCGCTTGAGGAAGTACATCGCCGTCTCCTCGGCCTCCTTCTTCGGGGTCTTGCGGACCCAGATCGGGGCAAGGGTCAGGTTCTCCAGCACCGTCAGATGCGGGAACAGGTTGAACTGCTGGAACACCATGCCGACCTCGCGGCGGATGGCGTCGATGTTCTTGACGTCGTTGGTCAGCTCGATGCCGTCGACGATGATCGAGCCCTTCTGGTGCTCCTCCAGCCGGTTCAGGCAGCGGATCAGGGTCGACTTGCCGGAGCCCGAGGGCCCGCAGATCACCACCTTCTCGCCCTTCTCGACGGCGAAGTTGATGTCCCTGAGGACATGGAACTCGCCATACCATTTGTTGACCCCGGACATCTGGATCAGGATTTCCGGCGCGGCGGCGGTCGCTTGAGTCGCAGTCATGTCTATCTCCCTGTCAGCGGCGTCGCGTGCCGATGTTCAAATACCTCTCCAGATACTGCGAGTATTTCGACATGGAGAAGCAGAACACGAAGAACAGCAGCGATACGAACAGATAGGCTTCCTTGTAGAACGGCCCCCAGATCGGATCCGACAGGCCGAGACGGGCGGCGCCCAGCAGGTCGAACAACCCGACCATGATCACCAGCGTGGTGTCCATGAAGGAGCCGATGAAGGTGTTGACCAGGGCCGGGATCGAGATCCTGAGCGCCTGCGGCAGGATGATCAGCCGCTGCTTCTGCCAGTAGCTGAGGCCGATGCTGTCGGCGGCCTCGAACTGGCCCTTGGGGATCGCCTGCAGGCCGCCGCGCACCACCTCGGCGAGATAGGCGGCGGTGAACAGGATGATCGCCACCTGGGCGCGCAGCAGGTAGTTGAAGTTCCAGCCTTCCGGCAGGAACAGCGGGAACATCACCGAGGCCATGAACAGCACGGTGATCAGCGGCACGCCGCGGATCAGTTCGATATAGGTCACGCACAGGGTCCGGATCGCCGGCATGTGCGAGCGGCGGCCGAGCGCCAGCAGGATCGAGAGCGGGAAGGCCAGGGCGAGGCCGATCATCGACAGGCCCATGGTCAGCGGCAGGCCGCCCCAGTTCCGGGTCTCGACCAGCGACAGGCCGGGGATCGGAATCTCGAAGAAGCCGAACGGCACGGCGCCGTACATCAGGCTGACCGCGGCGACGATCACCACCACCCAGGCGACGATCAGGCGCTTGCCCCAGAAGCGGCGCATGGTGCTGGCGACGGCCAGGCCGATCAGCATCGCCATGGCGATGATCGGCCGCCACTCCTCGCCGAACGGGTAGAGGCCGAAGAAGATCAGCCGGTACTTCTCCTCGACGAAGGCCCAGCAGGCGCCGGTCGTGGCCCGGCAGGCCGCCACCACGTCGGCCGGTGCCTCGTCCGGCGTCGACGGGCCCCAGACCGGATCGATCAGGGCCCATTGGACGAAGGGCGGGACCAGCCGGATCGCCAGATAGGCGATCAGCAGCGTCAGAACGGCGTTGAACCAGCTGTTGAACAGGTTCTGCCGCAGCCAGGCGATCGGGCCGGTAACCGAGCCGGGCGGCGGCGCCGCCGGGATCTCCTGGGTGGCGACGAAGGGTTCGGTCAGGGATCGGGTGCTGGCCATGCTCACCGCTCCCTCAGCGCCATCTGGCGGTTGTAGACGTTCATGCCGATCGAGATCGACAGGCTGATGAACAGGTAGACCGCCATGAAGATCGAGATCGCTTCGACCACCTGACCGGTCTGGTTGCCGACGGTGTTGCCGATCGACACCAGGTCCGGATAGCCGATCACCACCGCCAGCGAGCTGTTCTTGGTGATGTTGAGATACTGGCTGGTCATCGGCGGGATGATCATGCGCAGCGCCTGGGGCAGGACGATGCGGCGCAGCGTGACGCCGGAATGCAGGCCGAGCGCGCGGGCCGCCTCGGTCTGGCCGTGCGACACGGCCAAGATGCCACCGCGCACGATCTCGGCGATGAAAGCGGCGGTGTAGACGGTCAGGCCGATCACCATCGCCGCGAATTCCGGCGTCAGCGTCCAGCCGCCCTGGAAGTTGAAGCCCTTCAGCTCCGGGATCTCGAACGCCGCCGGCGCGCCGCCAGCCAGCCAGACCACCAGCGGCAGGCCGATGAACAGGCCGAGCCCGGCCCAGAAGCTGTGGAACGGCTGCCCGGTCGCCGCCTGGCGCTGCCTGGCCCAGCGGGCGATGCCCCAGCCGACGACCAGAGCCACCAGCGCCGCGACCAGCATCCACAGGAAGACCGGGTTGTCCTCGATCGAGGGAACCTGGATGCCGCGATTGCTGATGAAGACGCCGGGGACCGGGTTCGCCGCCTGCCGCGGCGGCGGGGCGCTGACCCGGATCAGCCCGGCCCAGAGCAGCAGTTGCACGGTCAGCGGAATGTTGCGGACGAGGTCGACATAGCCCGCGGCCAGCTTGGCCAGGAGCCAGTTCGAGGACAGCTTGCTGACGCCGATCACCAGTCCCAGCAGGGTCGCCAGGATGATGCCGAGGATCGAGACCTTCAGCGTGTTAACCAGCCCGACCAGGAAGGCCCGGGCATAAGGATCGCTCGGCGAATAGGAGATCGGCGTCTCGGAGATGGCGAAGCCGGCTTCGCGCGAGAGGAAGCCGTAGCCCGTCTGGATGCCGCGGACCTCGCGGTTGTGAATCAGGTTGGAGACCAGGAACCAGCCGATGCCGACGACCACCAGCAGCAGCACAATCTGGTAGAAAATCGCTCGGAGTCTGGGGTCGTTGATTGCGGATCCACGGCGCACGGCAGTTCCTGCCGCGGCAACATCCATGGTCATTGCGTCACACCTCGCTCAAACCGCCCTGTCGCTTCTTCTTGGCCCGAAGGATCCCAGGCCCCGAAACAATGCCGCCGACCCGTTGCGGGGTCGGCGGCACAATCACTGGTCACCGGATCGGGGGCGCGTATTGCAGGCCGCCCTGGGTCCACAGCGCGTTCAGGCCGCGCTTGAGGCCCAGCGTGGTCTTCTCGCCGACGTTGCGCTCGAACATCTCGCCGTAATTGCCGACCTGCTTGATGGCGTTGTAGGCCCAGGTCTCCGGCAGACCGAGCGCCTCGCCCATGCCCGGGGTCTTGCCCAGCAGGCGCTGGATCGTCGGATCCGGGGAATCGCCGAAGCTGTCGATGTTCTGGCTGGTGACGCCGCTCTCCTCGGCCTGGACCTGGGCGAAGAACACCCAGCGGGTGATGTCGGCCCACTGGTCGTCGCCCTGCCGCACGGCGATCGCCAGCGGCTCCTTGGAGATGATCTCCGGCAGGATGATGTAGTCGTCCGGCTTCGGCGCCTTGGCGGCGCGGGTGCCGGCCAGGCCCGAGGCGTCGGTGGTGTAGGCGTCGCAGCGGCCGGAGAAGAAAGCGGCCTCGACGTCCTCCAGCTTCTCGATCACGACCGGCTTGAAGTCCAGCTTGTTGGTGCGGAACCAGTCGGTCAGGTTCAGCTCGGTGGTGGTGCCGGGCTGGACGCAGATGGTGGCGCCGTTCAGCTCCTTCGCGCTCGCCACGCCGAGCGACTTGTTCACCATGAAGCCCTGGCCGTCATAGAAGTTGATGGCCGTGAAGCTCAGGCCGAGCGAGGTGTCGCGCGACAGCGAATAGGTGGTGTTGCGGGCCAGCAGGTCGACTTCGCCCGACTGCAGCGCGGTGAAGCGCACCTGGGCGTTCAGCGGCGTGAACTTGACCTTCTCGGCATCGCCGAACACTGCCGCGGCCAAGGCGCGGCAGGTGTCGACGTCGATGCCGGTCCACTTGCCCTGGCTGTCCGGCAGGGCGAAGCCGGCCAGGCTGGTGTTGACGCCGCACTGGATAAAGCCGCGCTGCTTGACGGCATCAAACGTCGCGCCGGCCTGGGCCGAAGCGGTGAAGCCCGCCGCGGCGACGACCGCGGCCCCCGCTGCCAGCAGAATACGAACCTTCATGAAGCCTCCCCTTTTTGCCCCGGCCTTCGCCGGAGCGAAACCGCAAGATCGTCCCGGCAGCAAGCTGCCGGGGGAGGGTCATTTAATGGAACATTATGGATGAATGCACGGCTTTTTTTGGTTTGCCGCGGCTGCCGGACCGTTGAAATACCGCTGAAATATGGTATTTCAGTCAATCGATTGGCGAGCCGCGTGCTTCTCGAGTAATCATCCGACCATTCCTCGCGCAGGGGTTGATCGTTCTTTCGGCAGGGGCCGGGGCTCGACCGGATGTATCGCGACAATCGGCAAGAATAGACCGGCCGGTCGACTTCCCACGGTCAGCGCAGCAGCCCGTCGAGGAAGCCGCCGACCACGCGGTCGCGGTCGATCCGGGTCGCCACCCGGATTGCGGGCCGCCCGGCCGCCCCCTGCTCTTCCGGCACGCCGCGGCGATCGGCCAGGGTCATGCCGCGGGTCAGGTCGCCGCTCAGCTCGACCCGGACCGGCCAGTCGGTATAGTCGGCGAGGCCGGGGTCGAGCAGCAGCATCGCCGCCGCGGGGTCGTGCAGGGCGCAGCCGCGGATGCCGTAGCGGCCATGATAGAAGCCGACATAATGCTGCAGGATCGACCAGGCGAAGCGGCCGCGCGGCCGGGGATCAGCCTCGATCCGCGCCAACTCGGCCGCGCCCAGCCAGGCGGTCATGGTGACGTCGAGCCCGACCAGCGTGACCGGCCAGGACGCGGCGAACACCGCCTCCGCCGCCTCGGGGTCGTGGAAGATGTTGGCCTCGGCCGCGGCGGTGATGTTCCCCGGCACCGTCACCGCGCCGCCCATCACCACCACCCGGTCGAGCAGCCGCGGCAGATCCGGCTCGAGATGCAGCGCCAGCGCCAGGTTGGTCAGCAGCCCGGTGGCCAGGAGGGTAAAGGCGCCCGGCTCCGCCCGCGCCAGGCGGACCAGTTGCTCGGCCGCGGTCTCGGCCGCGAAGGGTCGCGGCGGCGCCTTCGGCCCGTGACCGCCGAGGCCGTCATCGCCATGGACATGGCCGCTGATGCTGACCGGCTGGGCCAGCGGCGACTCGGCCCCGACGGCGACCGGGACATGGCCGAGCCCGACCAGGTCGAAGACATGCTGGGCGTTGGCGGCGGCGGTCTCGGCATCGGCGTTGCCATGCACGCTGCCCAGCGCCGTGATCTCCACCCCCTGCCGGTCGGCCAGCCACAGGATCGCCAGCGCGTCGTCGATGCCGACGTCGCAGTCGAGGATGATCTTCGGCATCGGCGGGTCCTTTCGCTGGTGTCGGCCCGACCATAGCGCGGCGTGTGGAGCGCCGCGACGGGCTGGATGCCGGGCGCGGTCCGTGCCACTCTCCCCGCCCCTGCCCTGCCGGACCCACTGGAGACGATGCCGACGCCGCAAGCCCATCCCTGGCTCGAACCCCTCTGGGTCCGGCTGCTGATCGTCGTCTTCCTGATCGCCGCCCTGGCGGCGGAATTCCTGTGGCTCGGCGACCGGCTGTGGCTGGTCCTGTGGGGCGCCGCGCTGGTCTACGCGATCTGGGACTTTTTCCTGCGCGGGGTCTATGGCAAGCCGAAGGCGTGACGGCCGGGGCGCCCCTCACAGACCCTGGGTCAATGACAGAGTAGGTTGGGTTGGCGGTCGCGCACCCCACACATTG